>CANDHX010000030.1 GCA_947384645.1 uncultured Mycoplasmatota bacterium
AAAGAATCATTTATTAACATCAAAATAAAACCAAATATAAGTCCTAAAATAGCACCAATAAAAGAAGCACAGATAATCAAAATATATTTTGCTAACACCACTTCTTTTCTCGATACAGGTAAACTCAAAATGTACTTATCGGCTTTTGCATATTCGTCATAACTAAATGAACCGGTTGCAAACATTCCTAAACCCATTGTCAAAATTATTATCGATAAATAAACTAGTTCTTCCATCGATTCTTGAGTTATTCTAAAAATTATTAGAATGAATACGAATGCGATGAGCGTCTTTTTATAGCTTTTAAGTTGTGCTAAATCCTTTAAAATAAGTCCTTTAATAGCGTTCATTATTTTTCTCCTTTCACATATATGAGCATAATTTCTTCAAGGGTCGGTTTATCGATTACCATGCCTCTATACTGTTTTTTAAAAGCATTTCTATCTTCTACTAAGACCTCATAACTATATTTGTTCTTCTTATACTTCAAATAATCTGTTTTTTGAAAACGTTTAAACTCTTCGCTAGAACACCTGACTACTCCGTACTTCTCTAAAAGCTCGTCTTTCTCTTTGGATAAAACGATTTCTCCATTTTCGATGAAAACGATATAATCCGCTATGTGTTCTAAATCGGTAGTTATATGGCTAGAAACTAGAATAGAGTTTTCTTCATTTTGAATAAAATCTTGAAACAAATCTAGAATTTCATTTCTTGCAACGGGGTCTAATCCATTAGTTGGTTCATCTAATATTAATAGTCGTGGATGATGAGAGATAGCTGTAATCACCTTGAGTTTCATCTTCATACCGCTTGAGTAATCTTTTAATATTTTAGTTCTTGGTAATTTAAACTGCTCTACGTAGCCAAAATACAATTTTTCGTCCCAATTTTTATAGACACTAGACATTACTTTATTGATATCCTCTAAGTTCATATACTCCGATAAGAAACTGTCGTCTAAAACGACACCTATTTCTTCTTTTATTTCTTTCTCATGCATACTTAAGGCCATTCCTAATATTTCGATTTTTTCGGCTTCACTCTTTATCAAATTTAGCATTGCCTTAATCGTGGTCGTCTTCCCTGCTCCATTTTCTCCTATAAAACCGACTATCACACCCTTGGGTACTTCTAAATCGATTCCCTTTAGTTCAAAACCATCGTACTTCTTGGACAATTTTTTAATTTCAATAGCATTTTTCACTTTATTCCTCCTCATAATAGATGTTAAGTATCTCTTCCAATTCGCCTTTTTCGATAGAACTTATCTTAGCAATTCTAACTGCGGTTTCTATTAACCCGTCGATTCTTTGTAACTGCTCTTCTCTTATCAACGATTCGTTTTTAAAAGCGACATAAGTTCCTTTAGCGGTTATTGTCTCGACATATCCTTCTTTTTCTAATTCTAAATAAGCATTCTTAGTAGTTATAACGCTTACTCTCAAATTTTTAGCAAGAATTCTAATCGACGGCAGTTTATCGCCAGCTTTGAGTTCATTCGAAACTATTTTATTTTTTATTTGTTCCTTTATCTGTTCATAGATAGGAACATCGCTCGAATTGCTTATTATGATATCCATAGCATCTCTCCTTGTATATATACAGTATATACAAGGAGACGTTAAAAGTCAATAAAAAAGAAGATAATTTTATTTATCATCTTCATAAAATGTATGCAATAAGTTTTCAGCCTTATTTGACAAAGGATGTAAAAGGTATGAACTATACAAATCTTTTACATATTTGTTGTCGTGACAAAACTCATATTCTTTTATAGTGTTATTCAAAGCTTCTATACGTTTAGGATTTTTCAAAGGTATTTCTTTTTTTGAAGTAAGCGGTTCTCCTCCACCACCGACACAACCTTCTGGACACGCCATCACTTCTATAAAGTCGTAATTGCTTATATTGGGTAGTTCTTTTTGTAGATTGCTTAAACCGTAAACTATTAATACATTTATTATGTAGTCTCCGATTTTAAACGACTTAGATGTCACAGGTTCTTGAACTTCGATATTGTAAGTCCCTTCTTTTGGATTAACACCAGTTAGAAGATAATGAACGGTGTTTAAAGCAGCTCCCATAACTCCTCCACTTTTACCGAATAATAGACCTTTTTTGCTTCCTACTCCTAATAATTTGTCGAACTCACTAGGATGTGTAAGGGATACATCTATATTGCATTCTTTAATCATCATAGAAAGTTCTCTTGTCGTGATTATATAATCGGTGTCTTCTCCTATAATTTCACTTTTTTTAGCTGTACAAGGTGCTACTACGACAGATATTATGTCTTCTTTGATATCGTTCATCTCTTTGAAATAGCTCTTTATTAAAGAAGACATTATTCCTATTGGACTTTTAACAGAACTCAAGTTTGGAATGAGTTCTTTATGGAAAAGAGTAACATATTTAGTCCATGCTGGACAACAACTCGTAAACATAGGTAACGTTTTCTTTTGTCTAATTCTATCGACCAATTCGCTAGCTTCTTCCATAATCGTAACGTCAGCTCCAAAAGTCACATCGAAGACATAACTAAAACCCAACTTTCTCAATAAGGAAGGTAAAACATTTTCTAAAGATGTTCCTACTGGCATATTTAGTTCTTCAGAAAGTGCCACTCTTATCGCCGGAGCAATCGAAATACTTACAATCTTCTCGGTATCGTGAAGTAAATTCAAAACCTTTTTATAATCGTATTTTTCCTTCAAAGCTCCTACGGGACAATTCATAATACATTGTCCACAATTGATACAAGTTTTAGCATCTATACTTCGACATAAGGAGTCGATTCCGGTTAGCTCTTGACATATACTTGAACACATTCCACAGTTTATACATCTTTCTTCTATTCTTTGAATAGAAGGGTTTTCTTCATCTATTTTTACTCTTAATTTATCATTCATAATACTACTTCTCCTAAAAAAATGATACCATTTATAAAAGAAAAAAGAAAGACTAAACAAGGGAAACACTATCTAAAAAAATCGACTATCTTAAGTGTCGATTTTTTCTTTATTAATCAATTCTTGAAAACTCTATTAAAGCAATCCATCTATTGTTCAATATCGTTATAAATATGCAATTTTACAACCATTTCTAATGACTTATCATATGGTTTATTTGTTATTAATAATAGAGGTGAAATTTCTTCATCATTTTCTTTAAAAACTATATATGCATCATCTGTTACTGATTTCATATTAACAGTATAATTTTGAGAGTCAGAAAACTCTAAAGAGTCGTATTCAGCAATATCCATTGCCCCAAATATATCGACTAATTTGTATCCCTCATATTTAGAAGTAACTACTTTACCATTTTTTAAAATGCCAGCATAAAATTCATATGTATGAACATCATAGCTAGATAGTATTTCAGGAGTAAT
Source organism: uncultured Mycoplasmatota bacterium (assembly GCA_947384645.1). Taxonomy (GTDB): domain Bacteria; phylum Bacillota_I; class Bacilli_A; order RF39; family UBA660; genus RUG11867. The sequence continues at coordinate 3,395 of CANDHX010000030.1, forward strand.
TTCTCCTTCGTAAGCCCCATCTATTTCTATTTTGAAATCAGCTACTTTTGTACTAGTTTCTTTTAATTCTGAAACTTCATACTTTTCTAGAGCTAACTCATCTGTGGTTTTAGAACTTTTATCAGTGTACTTAAATAACACAAGAATACCAACGATTATAGCAATTAAAGAAAGAATTGAAACTAGGTATTTGATAATTTTATTATCTTTTTTATTGTTATCCATTTGCTTCACTCCATTTTATTTTAGACAAGGATTGAATGGTTCAACCATCACTAATCTGTTACCAGAAGTTTTATCGAGCTTTCCGGTAAAATCGAACTTTTTATCCTCATTCTTAATATTGATTGTACCATATCCTAATTCTTCATCATATTCATCATATGAAACATCGTTTATATCTATTTCGTATATTTCACTACAGCTATCAGGTTTAGCGATATATAACTCATAAGTCTTTATATTATCATCTTTTGGAACTATCAAAAAATAATCGTTGTTATATTTAATGTAACTAGATATTATGTTCATAGCATAACTGTCGGCCGCTTCACCTGTATATTTGTAATATTTTTTATGTGTTTTTTCATCTTCTTTATAATCAGCTTCACTTATCTTATCAGATATTAATAATTTATTTGTAAGGTTTATCTTTTCAATTAAATTATTTAAGTAAAGAACTGGAGGTTCATCAATTACAATATCTTCTTCTATAGAAGATGAAGAAGTTTCTTTCTCATTTTTTTTATCATCTTTAAGTAACAAATAGCCACCTATACTTATAAATACTATAAGAACTGCGGAAATTACTAAAAGTATCTTATCTCTTTTTGTCATTTTAACCTCTTTTCATCTATGTCAATATCCATACATGACAGGTGATATTCTCATCACATTACCATAACCACTTGTAAATCTACTACTAGTAAAATTAAAACAGCTTGGTACAGGGTTGCGATTATAATCCTGCCAATAAGAAAAACTATAATACCTAATGTATGGGTCAATAGTACAATGTCTAGCATTTGGTGGAACATAACATACTAAAGTAGAATAGGATGCATTTTTATACTCACAAGGTTGTCCACTATTAGGATTAGAAAAACTCGTGAAATTATCAGAATCATACCATATTTCCCATTTGGCTTCTTTGTAACATGCATATAGATAATTTCCGCTAGTTCTGCTAAAAGAACCACTTGTAGATACTTTTGTTCCAGAACATCTTGAACCTGTGTACCATCCATCAAAAGTATACGACCCCTTATTACTTAGTGATGGTAATCTTCCACTATATGAAGTATATGAATTAGTATATGGTCCATAATATGTATATTGTGAATAGGATCCTGATGGTGGGTAATAATCGTATAAGTACAAGTAATATCCATTTTGTTTCCAATGGGCATATATGTTAACTGTACTCGTACTATTAAAAGTTGTAGAACTATATACTCTACTTCCTCCACTTGATGCAGTATACCATCCCTCAAAACTATAACCAGATCTCGTTGGAGTTGGTAATGCTCCATATGAACTACCATAGTTTACCCATTTATATGAAGGGCTAACAGAACCACCATTAGCATTATACCATAAAAGATAAGAATTAGCTGACCACCGTGCATATAATGTGTGACTAGTTGTATAGTATAGATTTGATGAATCATATATTCTTGTTCCACCACTAGAAGAAGTATACCATCCAAGAAATGAATAACCAGTTCTTGTTGGCGATGGCAAACTTCCAACTGAATTATATTTTGTAGAAGTTGTCGGCGCCGTATAAGTTCTATTAGAGAAGCTTGTACCTCCCATTGAATTGAAGCTTAATGTCATAGTTTTAGCTGTCCAATGAGCATATATAGTTGTATTACCTTTGATATTATATATAGAAGATGCCGTTATTCTAGTACCACTTGAAGGATGTGTAAACCAACCGTTAAACGTATATCCATCTCTTGTTGGCGATGGTAAAGTACCATATGGATTATTATAGACTACAGTTTTAGAAGTCGGACTAACAGTTCCACCATTAGCATTATAAGATAAAGTATATTCATACTCTAATACACTATATTTTACATTTTTAGAAACCGGATTTGGTAATGAATCATCCGAATTTTGTGCCACCTTTGTCAACAATGCATCTTTATTAGAAACTTTATTGACAGTTGTAAAATTGTTTAATTCATATCCATGCTGCCCTAATTCAGATACTTTAGAAGTTAGGGTATTAGTAGTTCCATCTCTTAAAGTTTCTATTATTTTAAGACTGACTTCATTATATCGCATATATTTATATATGTTTCCTAAAAATTCTCCAGTAAAGGACATTACATCCTTTCTATCACCTTCGACGACCACGAGTCTATTAGCAGTTTTTTGTATTCCGTGGTCTGGGTCTTTGTACTGATAAGTAATATTATATTCGCCTGGTTTTTTAATGTTTACATTACATGACGTTGCCTTTAAATCTATTCCATCTTCGCCATAGCTACCATCGTACATTTTTCCTTCTTCATCGCCAGTACCCTTCATCAAATATAATTTACTTTCGATTTTGATATAATCACTTACAGATTTATCTATTAATCCTAACATTTTATTGTTAGAACTTTGACACCAATCTGCCCCGCTTTTATCGGCAAATAACGTTATTTTTTCGGCTGTTAAAATCCAAGGCTCATCATTTGTCTTAGTAGCTGGATAAGTATACTCTAAGTTTCCTATTACATCAAGTCTCACTTTGACTAATTCATCATCACTTATATTTTCTCCAGTTTCAGTATTCTCAATTTTTTCGCTTAAAAAACCGTTATCCCTAAGAGTTCCTACTGGTATATAGACATAACCGTAAGAATTGTATAATCTCTCAATAGATTCTGGATTCATAGAAACATAAGCATTAGCAGCTGAAACTATTTGAGAAGTAATTCTTTTACTCTCTTCTTCTTTCTGCTTATTTAGGTTTTTAACAAAATTGACAGAAAATATTCCCACGATAACCATTAATAAACCGATTATTATGACAAGTTCTATAATTGTAAAACCCTTTTTTGTATTCTCTTTTTGTTTCATCATCTTTTACCCTACTTTCAACAATATAATAACAAATTTTATATTTTATATCAATCAAAAAACGCATACTCTAAGCGTGCGTCTAATTTTACTTCCAAGCTGCAGCTACATCACAGTTAGATGAATATGGACTAGGAGAAGGCATTTCCATACTGGTTATAAAAGGTATTTTAAATGCACTTCCAAAAGCTATACAAGTACCGGGTTGCAAACTACTCATCTTATCTATTATATCGGCACTGATATTAGGAAGCATTTTCTCTATGTAATTTAGGTCTGCAGGGTGAGTCATTTTAAAAATCAAGAAGTTAGAAATCTGAGCTATTACCGTGTCACTTATTTCGACAGGTCTTTGAGAAATGATATCCAATAGAACTCCGTACTTACGACCTTCTTTAGCAATTCTATCGAAAATATTGTAGCCTATCAAATATAAATCGTTATCTTTTTGAACATATCTATGAGCCTCTTCCAAAAATAGATGGAAAGGTATCGAAGCACGATTCGGTCTGCTCTTAGCAAAATCGAAAAACATTCTAGAGAATACTTTAACTAAAACTTTCGCAAGATTATCGTCAACACCCTCTAAATTGATATTAACTATCTGACAGCGGCTATTCTGTTTGACAACTAAAGAAGTTATATACTGCTCTAAAGTTATAAAATCTGGATAGGCGAAAAGGTCTCTGTTTTTAGAATTTACTATGCTGTGTAAACGAACTAATAAGACAGTTGAAGCATCTTTTAAAGCGTCATTTTCTTGGAAGCCTTCACTTATCAAAGTGAAGTTTAAAGCAACCTCCAAATCTTCGATTGTAAAGTATTGGATATCATTAGGAAGACTTTCCTCTAACGAATCGTCTAAATGACTTAACAAATATTCATTTATTAAAACTGACTCTGAGAAATTACCATTGGAGTCGATTTCAAAACATTCAGATAGACTTCTAGTAAATCCGACACCTTGAATTGGCGTATTGAAATTGAATTGAGGAGTATTGGTATCGTGAATGATTTTAAATATCTCATTTTTCTTTCCGGCGCTCGTTTTATTGGAGAAAAGTATTGCCAATATCGCTTTAGCTATCAAATGGTTCTTAACTTTAAGTGAGGCATCGTCTTTTCTAGCAAACGTTCTAACTAACTTCAAAGTTCTCTCGAGTATAGTAAGTTGAGAATGCTCAGTCGCATTTAACATCAAAGCTAAATCGTCTAGTGACAAAAGATAAATCGGAAGTCTCAAATCTTCATCGTTTTCATCGCTCTTATTTGTCGTTATAAATTTATAGTTATAATTAGAATTGATAGAACTCAAATTGCTGAAAGCATTCTTATATTCTCCATATGCATCGAAGAAAATCAAGTTGGCATTATATACTGGCATCTCCGGATTGGCGAAGATATTCTGTATTATTCTTGCCGTACCACAAGATTTACCAGAACCACTCGAACCCAATATGGCAAAGTGATTGGAGAAAAGTTCATTTATTTTTACATAGATAGGATAGTTATTATATAAAGGACTATATCCTAGTAAAAAGTTAGTAGGCATCTTCGTACCGATTAAAGCTTGCAATTCTTGTTCGCTAATCATTCTGATTTTAGAATCGAGACTTGGTTTTTTAACTAAACCTGTTCTAAAACCTCCTTCCAAGAATTCTCCTAAAAATTTGACTTCGACAGCATTATCTAAAATATTTTTGACTTCTCCTAATATTCTCATGTTGCCACTTTCAAACACGACATGCATGTTCATCAAATCGGGCAAATTTTGTCCTGTTTTGTTAATTGCTACAGTTGCAACATTTTCAGTTATTCTAATAATGTTTAAAAACATATTCTAACCATCCCTATTCTATTAAAAATTATAACATAGAAAAACATAAAAAAAAAGACTAGAGCAAGTACTTTTACACTAGTCTTGTGATAAATCATATAATTTTTTCCACTTTTTAGTTTTATTTTAAAACTTCTTCACATCTCTTACAAAGTCCGTCTTTAATTTCGTCTACGTAGTTCCAACATCTAAGGCATTTTTCGCCAGACGATTTTACTACCTTCACGCCAACTTTACTCATGATTGGCAACTCTTCATCAACCAATTTTACATTTGATACTATGAACAATTGTTTTAAATACTTTTCTAGCTTTTCTAAAACATCTTTACATTCATCTTTGGCATAAATCATCACTTCTGCTTCTAAACTAGAACCGATTAATTTTTCACTTCTAGCGTCCTCCAAAGCTTTATTTACATCTTCTTTGATGTCGAAAAATATTGCTGCATTTTTAAGAATTTCTTCCCTATTTTCGTATTCTTTTACTTCTGGCATGCGTTCAAGATGAACGCTTTTTTCTTTTCCATTCAAATATCCGTACACTTCATCAGAGGTATATGGAAGGATTGGAGCAAGAAGTCTTATCAAATTAGAAACTACGCCATATAGAACTGTTTGAACGCTTCGTCTAGACTTTGCATCTTCCTTTTCGATATACAAGATATCTTTTGTAAAATCTAAATAGAAATTAGATAAATCGAACGAAACAAAGTTGTTTGTAAGTTTATAGACATCTTGATAATTGTATTTTTCATAAGCGTCGATTACGTCCTTAGTATATTCGTTTAATTTTATCATCATATACTTATCATATACAGTCATATCTTCATAAGCTATAGAGTCTTTTTCGCTATCGAAATCAGCTAAATTGCCCAAAATAAATTTATATGTATTACGTATTTTTCTATACGACTCCTTAACTTGCTTAATCAAATCGTCACTAATTCTCACATCTTCTGTATAATCGACACTTGCACACCATAGTCTTATGATATCGGATCCATGTAACTCGATTAACTTTAAAGGGTCGACCGTATTTCTAAGACTCTTACTCATCTTTTGTCCATGTTCATCCATCGTAAATCCGTGAGATATAACAGCCTTGTAAGGAGCTTTTCCATATACGGCAACACCTGTTATCAAAGAAGAGTTGAACCACCCTCTATATTGGTCAGAACCTTCGAAGTACACATCAGCTGGATATGGCAAACCTCTTGCGATCATAGCACCTGTATGACTTGACCCAGAATCGAACCAGACGTCCATGATGTCTTCTTCTTTAGTGAATAATCCATTTGGACTTGCTGGATTTGTATATCCTTCTGGTAACAAATCCTTAGCCTCTTTTTCGAACCAGATATTGCTGCCGTGTTTACTGAACAAATCGGCAACGTGCATTATTATATCGTAATCTAGTATCTCAGATCCGTCTTCATTATAGAATATTGGAAGTGGTACACCCCAAGCTCTTTGACGAGAGATACACCAATCTCCTCTATCTTTAATCATATTGTATAGTCTAGTTTGTCCCCACTCCGGATGCCATTTGATATTATTTTCGATTTCGTGTAATATTTCATCTCTTATTTTATCGATTGAACAGAACCATTGAGAGGTTGCTCTAAAGATGATAGGCTTCTTAGTACGCCAATCGTGTGGATAACTGTGAGTAATCCATTTGAGTTTTAATAAGACTCCTAATTCATCTAACTTCATTGCAATAGCTTTATTGGCATCTTCGAAAAACATTCCGGCGAATTCTTTTCCCGATTCCTCGTTCAATGTTCCATCATCGTTTACACCGAATACCATATCGAGCCCGAACTTTTTACCTACTTCGAAGTCATCCGCACCATAAGAAGGAGCTGTATGTACTAGACCTGTACCTGATTCTAAAGTGACGTGGTCTCCACAAATTACTTTACCAATACGTGTTTTAAAGACATGTTCATACTCAAGCCCGACTATTTCACTTCCTTTAAAAGTGTTCAATTCTTCTACATCGTTCCATTCGAACAGTTCACAAAGACTATCCTTTAATTCTTTGGCGATGACATAGTTTTTACCATTCACTTTTACTCTTAAATAATCGTAATGCTCGTTTACACAAATACCCGTATTACCAGGAATTGTCCAAGAAGTAGTTGTCCAAATGACTAAGTTATCCCCTTTTTCAACGACATCGTTTCCTTCGATTAGAGGGAAAGCGACATATAAAGAGGCGTCTTTTCTATCGTGATATTCTATTTCAGCTTCAGCAAGAGCCGACTCAGAACTTGGACTCCAATAAACCGGCTTCATACCTTTAAAGATTAGTCCCTTTTTAACCATTTCTCCAAATACTCTTATTTGAGAAGCTTCGAATTCTTTATCATAAGTTATGTATGGATGTTCCCAATCTCCTATTACATTTAGTTTTTTAAAGCCGTCCATTTGAGTTTCTACTTGACTAGCTGCAAACTCTTGACATTTTTTTCTAAAGTCTTCTTTAGACATACTCTTGCGGTCTACTCCACTATTTGTAACTGCTTGTTCAGTTGGTAGTCCGTGAGTATCCCATCCAGGAATATAGGTGACATCGTACCCCGTCATGAATTTATAGCGGTTCATGAAGTCTTTTATACACTTATTCATCGCATGTCCTATGTGTATTGAACCGTTGGCATATGGAGGTCCATCGTGCAAGACGAATGGACGACCGTCTTTATTTTTTTCTTTTAATGCGTTATAGAGGTCCATTTTCTCCCATTTTTCACGCATGATTTTTTCGTTTTCTGGCAAATTTCCTCTCATCGGAAATTCTGTATTAGGCATTTTTAAAGTATCTTTATAATCCATAATTTTTTCCTTCCTTCTAAATAAAAAAGTTCACAAACTAAAGGACGAACATTTCGTGGTACCACCTTAATTTGTAAACTTACATTTACCTTTATTCCTTTAACGCAGGATTTACGTCTATCTCTAAATATTCGAGATAAAACATCAGAAGTGATCTTCAAAAGACGTATTCTTTGTTCTTTTCCACCCACCAGAACTTCTCTATAAAAATACATTGTCTAATGACGTCTTCCTCATTTGCTTTATAAATAAGATTATAACATTCATTTTTTATTTGTCAATCGTTTTATGCAGCTACGCCTTCGGCTCTAAATGGATTTTCCATAGTACCTGTTCCTATTAAGGTTTTGAAGTAATCTGGAGTTAGGTTAATAAC
>CANDHX010000031.1 GCA_947384645.1 uncultured Mycoplasmatota bacterium
CTAGGTTTCAAAGTTTCTATTACTGATTTATTTGTAGGAGATTTTGTACTGTATTCGATAGTTGCTGTAGGAGCTTTTCTGTCTATCCAATCGACTACTGCTTTTGCAGTTCCAATGACACCTGTATCTCTATCTTTAAATCTAAATGTGTAAGTACCATTATCTGTGAATGTGTGAGTATCTCCGCCAGTTGGAATAACATTTCCATTTTCATCTATGATGTCATAATTGTTTGTACTTATGTTTACTAGTCTAGCAATGACATCGTTTTTCGTAGGTTCTGTTTCACTATATCCGATTCCGGCAGTTGGTCGTGGGCTTTTCGTTATGTCTTGGAATATATTGAAGTTACGTGCTGTAAACCAGTTACCATTAGTTGCACGATTGGCAACTATCTTAATATATTGAACTTCTTGAGGCTCAGCTATTTCAAAACTTTTAGTGTTAGCAACGGCATCTTCGTTGGTATTAGCTTGATTTGAATATCTCAAATTGGTCATTTTAGAGAGTTCTATCCACTCTTCGCCGTCCATACTGCCGTATATTGTGCCGTCGACTATTTTACCATTTCCACCACCAGCAGGAACGAATTCGACTGCTGATACGTAACGTGACTTGTCCAATTTTATAGTTATAAATCTCTGAGTGTCGGTTCCATTCCATGCACTATGCCATCTGGTATTGTAATTGGCATCGATAGCGAACGTAGCTGAACCAGCGTTACTAGTTGCTTGGGTCGATACACTGTGGATGCTTAAATGAGAAACTGGAACATATTTTCTTGTATTTGGTTGGTTATCTTCGGTGAAATTATAAGATACCGGTGTACTTACTAATCTCGTTCCGTGAGCACCCATTCTTACATATAAAGTTTTGTTACCTGTGTTGTCTGGAGATGATACTTTATATGAAGTCCATGGTCCTGATTCGCTGTTACTCCATTCGTAATCTACTGTAATCCCGACTACTCTGTTTTCTAGGTCATTGGCAAATAGATTCGTTGCAACTGTACCAGTAGTAATATCTATTGTATATATTTTTGGAGTACCATCCATTCTAATCTTGATGTCGTTCGTTTCTGTGATTTTTGCTAACTCTTCTTTAGTGAGCTCGAGAGTATGTGATGTGGTTTTTTCTGAATATGTCTTTCCTCCATCGACACTGTAAGAAAGGTTGAAGTCGTATGCCTCATAAGCATCGTTTATGATTATTTTACCAGCATTTTCGCCATCGAATGAAAATGTTGCAAGATCTTGTCTAGCTCTACCTAATATTGCATTTGCAATTTCACGAGTGGGTCCAGATTGTAGTATTTGTGCATCTGTTGCTTTAGAGGCGTCTTTTAGGGCATCTTGTTCTCTTAAATCTATGTCTATGCGATCCATTCCCTCTAAATAAGGTTTAATTAGTTTTAAAATGTCATACATGGCATTCGGATAATATGTATAAGCATCGATTATATCCTCTGCTAACTCACGCCACTCGGCACTAGTTTTGTTGTTTCTCTTATATAGATTAATTTTGTAATCGAAGCTGTCTAGGTTAATATTTAGGCTATCTAAGGCTTTATCGTAAGCCTTAAGCTTATTCTCATCGTCATCATAAGAATTAGCTAAATAGTTCATATATAATGATTTTTTCCAATCGGAAAGTCTATTCAGAGCAGCCTGACCTAATAGTAAATATCCAGAACTTGTTCCATAATTTGAACTATTCATAACTTGGTTTGCAAAAGATTTATTCGACCAATTTAATAGTAAACGATAGCGATTTCCTCCCCACCATTTTGTCGAACTTTTACCCCATCCAAAGATATTATAGTTTTGAGTCCATATACCAGTTCCATCTGCTTTTTGTGAATATATTATATAGGCCTCATGGTCTGGCTGATATATACCGACTGAAGGTATACCCTTTATTTTATTTATTGTTTGACCTATTCTCGAAATATTCCAGCATATGCCGCCGTATTCGAAGGCCATCCAATATCTAGTAGTATTATCTCCATATGGGACATTATATTTACTTAAGTTGTACTTGGCATCATACTTTTCTTTATTAGCAGGATCTCTATAGGCTGCCTGTCCATAATTAGGATTGTATCGATAAGAAATATATGAGTATTTGTCGAATGGATTTTTCTTAGTCATAGAGTATTCGTATAACCAGATAAGTTCTTCATTACTAATAGCATCTTGCATTATAAAACGCATCAATTCGACATGATAACTTTTGAATTCTTCTTCTCTTACAAATTTATGGTTATCGAAGAGCGACTTCATCAAACGGTAACGTTCAACGACATCATATTCTCTTGGTGAAGTGCTGAAGGTCAAAGGTGATGCGACATTGTCTGTTTTATAAGCAGCTGCTAGTCCGATTAACATCTTCTTATATACGTATCCATTTGTCTTTTTCATTTCCTCTTTGTTTGGAATATAGATTTTATTTAAAGTATCTAGAAATATGCCTCCATCAGCAACTTCACCAACTTCGATAAGTTGCTCTAAAGTTTCTTCGCTGCTAAATAACCAGTCTAAGGTTTCAGCATAATTGTTATCCAAACTAACTTTATTTTGAATAGCCCAATAACCGATTTTATTTACAACTTCCCTTTCCAATATAGTTCTATAATTGTGTTCATAATTATAATCAACATCATGAGCTTTCAATATGTCGTCATAATAATTCAATTTGTGGACTTTATCGTAATGTACTTCTTTTTCCTCGTAATCTGCTTTTGCTAATTTGGCATTACCGATTGTACCATGATCTGATGTATTGTTTCCATTAGGGTCGACGTATATTCTCAAGTAGTTATATCCATCGATTTTAACATCAACGTCAACTGCTTCAGAAGTTCCTGTTAGTAATCCAGTTTTTAATAGAGTATCCCAAGTAGATGCATCTTTTGATGCAAAGATCGTATAAATGATGCTTCCAGCGGTACCTCGTCCGGCGTCTACTCCTATTTTAGCGATAAATCTCGTGTATTCGCCTGATAGATTTGATATATCGTAGGTTGCCCAACCTCTTCCATGGATGCTCATTCCTTTAGAGAATGGTCTTTTTTCTCCATCGACGATCAGACTGAGAGTTCCACCATCTTGGTTTTTGTCTTTTTGAATAGAGTGACCACTCCATCCATTTTGGGACATTCCCGATGATGTTAAATAATCCATATCTGATAAATATAAGTATTGATCACTTGCATAAGCTAAATAGCTAGTATTGCTATCGGTTTGAATTTTTGCACCATTTGTGAAACTGGCTCCAAATATAACGCCAGTTAAAGACATCAAAGTTAATCCTATTAGAAAAATAGATTTGTACTTGTTGTTAAAACTCATTTTTATTCTTTTCTTTTTCATAATTACTCCTCTCTTCTTCTGTTTATTAGTTTGATACTTAGTATCATATACTTTTATTTTACTACATCAAAAAAATATTTCAAGGATAAAATCTAATGTTTACTATTATAAGTACTTATAAATTATATATCAAATGAAATATTTTTATGTAGTAACAATAATTTTCAATTTAGAAGCCAGTATATTATATGAAATAATTTTTAAAAAGTAAATTCTTTTTCAGCAATTGGCAAGAAGTTCCTTTTTAGATGGTTATTATAATTTCTATATTCCGACACTCATAGTTTCTGGTATTGTACTGCCACCGTCTATTACAAATTCGTGCCCTGTTATGTATGAAGATTCATCGCTTGCTAAAAAAGCTGCAAGTTCACCTAATTCTTCTATAGTTCCTAATCTTTTCATTGGAATAGCTGAGGCTATTCCGTCGATTACTTTTTGAGGGTCATCTGGATTAGTATCTCTTCCAATGCCTTCTACCATTGGAGTTAATATATAACCAGGCAAAATAGCGTTTGATCGGATTTTTAAATCGACTAACTCAACCGCTAAAGCTTTAGAAAATCCTAATATAGCCGCCTTCGTCGTGGCGTATGCAACTTCTCCGGCATCTGCAACTCTTGGACCAGTCACACTTGATAAGTTTACTATACTAGAGCTTTCATTTTTCTTCATATAAGGTACTACGGCTTGTGTTACATTCCATGTACCCTTTATGTTTATATCAAAGTGGAAATCTCTTACTTCATCTGGCATATCGACAAAAGACATCAACTTTGCAACACCTGCATTATTTATTAAGATGTCGATTTTTTTGTAATGTTTTATGATTTCATCTACGCTGCTTTTGACCTTTGCTTTATCTCTTATATCGACTTTAAATCCAATAATATTTCTATCAGAAAATTCTTTTTTTAAGTTATTTATGGTTTCTTCAATACACTCGGCATAGTCTAATATAGCAATATCTGCCCCGTATTTTAAAAATACTTTTGCTATTCCTAGACCATTTCCCATGGCACCTCCCGTAATAATTGCAACTTTATTTTCTAATTTTTTCATAATATCATTCTCCCATAATTAGTATAACACAAATTATGGATTTAAAAATTCTATTTTTGATTTATGTTTATTTGTTTACAGATTTTAAAGATATATATAATTAATTTTTAAGGTTTGCTTGACTTATAAAGTTTTACACATCTTTTGAACTATATTATGCAATTCGCTATCCCGAGAGCAATCTGCTTTAGTATAGAAGTCGACTACATTTCTATCTTTTATAGCTTGCAAATCTTTGCTATCTTCATTCTGATATACAAAAATAGTCGTTCCACCATGTTCTTTAACGTATTTCATTACAAAGTAGTCCGTTAAACCGTCACCTATGTATACGACATCTTTACAATCTTCATCTTCAATTTTTCTCTTTTTTAAGATTTCTTTTATTGCATTTACTTTATTTATATCGCTCATCAAAAATTCGATTCCTATTGCTTCATTATCACTATTATAGGAGAAGGTTGTTGCATAGATTTCTTCAAAGTATCGAGAAATTGAAACTTTTTCTAAAAAAACTTTTATGCCTGAGCTCAACAAATAATTATCGATTCCCTTTTGTTGTAGTTCATTTAAAAAATCATCGACTACTGCGTTATATGTTACATTTTCATGGCCGTAAGAAAAATTTTCGTCATTCAATTTAAAACCTGCATTTTTAATCGTTTTAAAATATATAGAATACAATACTGTATATAAATCGATATTTTTTTCTTTTGCTAATCTTTGTGATAATTCTAAAAACTGCGGATTATGAGCTCCATTTTTAAGCCCACTTTTTTCTAAAATTTCAAATTTTGGCAATGCATATGTTTTAGAGTTCCATCAAAATCGTAGATAAATATTTTTTCATTGTGAATCAACTCCTATAATATTTATTAATATAACATTTAATCTCTTATTTTTAAAGACATTTTTTTCTTAAATGAAAAACAATCTATTTAAAGTCATAGATTGTTTTGTAAGTTTTTTTCTATTCGTTTTTGGCAATTCTTATGATAATAAATATTACAATACCTGCTAAAATTGGCAAAACTATATAAGCTGCCACATTTGGCTTTTTGGCATTTTTTTGTTCTTCCATTTTTTCAAAAACGTCGTATTTATCTTCTTTTTTATATTCTCTTTCTATACAATCGATTATCTGTTGTTTGTTTTTTTCTGTGAAACCGTAGAAAGTATTCTCACCTATTACTAATAAAGGTACTCCTCTAGAATTTTTTAATTCAAAGAAGTTAACTACCCTATTGTGGAGTAAGTTGTTATCTGAGTTTTCACTACATTCATAAGAGCGAAGTTTAAACTTAGAACCGTATTCTTCAGCGATACTATCCAAGAATTTTACTAAGTCGTGACAATGATTGCAACCCGAAGCTCTAAAAAGATATAGAGTTACTTGGTCATCGCTTTCTTTATAATCTTCAAAGCTAGGTGTTTCTCCAGATGCAACTATTGTATCTTTTAAATTGAGAGCTTCGGTATCTGCTAAAACCATTGAGGGTAAAAGCAATATATATAGTATCACTAATAAGATAAATTTTTTCATAAATTTTATGCCTTTCTTTTTATAATATATCTTTTAATTCTTCTATTTTTGATATTTTTTGGTATTTTGAAAAACCTTTTTGGTCAGTTATCCAAATCACATTTAAACCCAACTCGTATGGATGCTCAATATCCAATTTGAGATTATCTCCTATCATTAAGCATTCTTCGGGTTTGTAGTTCCCGCATGCTTCTATATAGATTTGTTCATTAGGTTTAATGAGCTTTTCTCCATAAAACTCTTTAAAATACTTGTCGATTTCTAAAGTCTTTAATCTTCCCCTTTGAGAATGTTCAAAAAAGTTCGACAAGAGAACTAAATCGTATTTTTGGTTCAAATACTCGATAGTTTCTTTGACTATAGGATTTTTTGGCGTTTCCAAGGCTAAGTTTTTAAAAAAAATCTTTAAGAAATCATCCGGCAATTCGAGTTTCATGAAACTTTGAATATATTTGAAATAGTCTTTTTCGTTATAGTTGTCATAATTTTTTTCATATGTCATTATGGCTTTAGTTAAATCATCATAATTTTCTTCTGTCATCATTCCGAATTCTTTAAGGGTTCTTTCTTTTGCTGGCCGAAAGTTCATCGGTATTAGAGTTCCGTCGATGTCAAAAATAATTCTTTTAATCATTTGTACCTCTTTTCTATTTTAAATAAATATATTAAAAGCCTTTAGTCATAAGGCTAAAGGCTTTGTTCTCAATCTGGTGGAGGATGTGGGATTCGAACCCGCGACCCCCTGCGTGCAGGGCAGGTGCTCTAGCCAGCTGAGCTAATCCCCCAAGAACATGATTATTCTATCATAAGAAATAAAGATAATCAAGTTTTTTCATTTGTTTTAATCAATTGTTGTTCGAATTAGTAACTTTTATTAGTCCTTTTTCTAACTCTTCCATTGCTCGACCTATATTTTTTGAACTTTTATAATCTTTTTCATCGATTTGATAATTTTTATATGTGTGCATTTGTTTACTTCTATTGGAAATAACATGGACTAGTTCGTATTTAGAATTAACTATATTTAATAGCTTATCAATTGAAGGATAAATCATTCTATATCACACTCCCTATCTTAATCATACAAAACTATATTAAGTTATGCAATAAATAGGACTTTTTTTTACATAAATTTTACAAATCGAGATGATATGATAAAATGTATATGTGGTGTTTATGAATGGAAAGCATTTTTATAGTTTAGATGACTATTATAGAAAAAAGTTTGGTTGTAAAGTTATAAAGATAAGTCTAGATATTGGGCTTAACTGTCCAAATAGAGATGGTACTAAAGGATATGGTGGATGTATTTTTTGTAATGGTGTTCCTGGCATCGGCAATAGTAAAGAAGACATAAAAACTCAATTTAATAATGTTAAAAATTTATTAAAAAGAAAGTGGCCTAATGCAAAATACATCGCATTTTTTGAAAATAATACTAATACTTATGCTAGTCTTGAAAAATTAAAGTCTATCTATGAAGAAGTTTTGTCTTATCCCGATGTCGTAGGAATCTCAATTGCTACGAGATGTGATTCTATATCTTCAGATTTAATGGATTATTTGGCTATATTAAGTAAAAAAACTTTTATATCGATTGAATTAGGATTACAATCAAGTCATGATGAAACTCTTAAATGGTGCAATCGTGGACATAGCGTTTTAGAGTTTACTGACTGTGTAACAAGACTTAAGAAATACAATATAGAAGTCGTTGCTCACATTATAAATGGGCTACCTAATGAAACTGAAAAGATGATGCTAGAAACTATCGATTATTTAAACGAATTAAAAGTCGATGGTATAAAGTTTCATATGTTATATATCGAAGAAGGCACTCGTTTAGCTTCCTTGTATTTAGAAAATCCATTTAATTTATTAAGTCGAGAAGAATACATTAGGATATTAGGGAAACAAATTTTAAGATTAGATAAAAAAATCGTCGTTCATAGACTTATAAGCGGCCCGGATAACAAGAAATTAATCGAACCTCAATGGCTTAAGGGAAAGTTTTTAAACTTAAATGCGATTAATGATTATTTTGTTAAAAATGATATTTATCAAGGTGCTAAAAAAAAGAACTAATTACTTAGCTCTATTTTTTATTATTGAAAGCTCTTCTTCTGCATCTTCGATACTTTTAACTGCTCCATACATCTTGTTTAATTCATCTACAGTTAAGCTTTTGTTAGATATTAAGTCTGCGACTTTTTCTGGGGTTAACCCACTTAATTCTGCTATTTGGTAAATGGAAGAATAATTTGTTGAGATAAAGCTTTTGATATATGTTTTCATCATTTCTGGGCTGTCATATGGTTCTACTTCTACCTCTGTTTTTTTAGGTTGAGGATTTAAATCGTCTTTTTCACTTTCCCTTTGTGTATATTTTTCGGCGATATCTTTTAAATGTGTATATACCCTCGACAATTGAACTATATCGACGAAAGTTACATTGGATAAAATAGTTTTTATTCTTTCTTCTGAAGTTTCACATCTTTCGGCAACTTCTTGTATGTTAGATGCATTTATATGAGCTTTTATATAATCAGCCATGGCTAATCTATGTGCTTTAGTTTGTTCTTCGTATGCTTCTTTTCTCTCGGCTACGCTTAATCGTTTTGGTTGATTTTCCATATTTATATTTCCTTTCCATTATTATTATAGCAAATTTTTTAAAAAAATAAACACAGATTGACATTACTTTGTCGTTCTGTATCTATCTTTAGGGTCCAAAATCGATTTTCTCAATCTAATAGCCTCTGGAGTTACTTCGACGTATTCGTCGTCTTCTATAAATTCTAGGGCCTCTTCTAAAGAGAAAGTTCTAGGAGTTACAAGTGCTATGGCTTCGTCAGCAGATTTGCTTCTCGTATTAGACATCTCTTTATTTTTGCAAGGATTGACATTTAGGTCGTTATCTCTATTGTGAATTCCAACAATCATTCCTACATAAACATCGGTTTGAGGACCTACTATTAGCGTTCCTCTTTCTTGAAGGTTGAACAGCGAATAACCAAGTGTTTTTCCTGTTTCCATGCTCACCAATACGCCATTCTTGCGAGTAGTCAATTCGCCAGCATATGGTTTATATTCGTCGAAACTTCTTATCATCGTGCCTTCTCCTTTTGTATTGGTTATGAAAGCACTTCTATATCCGATTAGCCCCCTTGTAGGAGCAGAAAATTCCATATGAGTGTAGTTTCCTTCGTCACTATTCATCAAAAGAAGCATACCTTTTCTTTCTTGGAGATCGCTTATTACAGTGCTCGAATAATCGGTTGGACAATTAACTATTACTGTTTCGAATGGCTCATATTTTTTACCGTCTATTTCTTCAAATAGAACTTGAGGTTTGCTAACACAAAGTTCATAACCTTCTCTTCTCATGTTTTCGAGAAGAATAGATAGGTGTAACTCTCCTCTTCCACTTACTTTAAAACCATCAGAACCTTCCATTTCTTCTATTTCTAAGCCTACGTTAGTTTCTAATTCTCTCGTTAGTCGTTCTCTTATGTGACGAGTCGTCAAGAATTTTCCGCTTTGTCCAGCAAAAGGTCCATTGTTGACTAGGAAATTCATGCTTAAAGTAGGGCGTTCGATTTCGATTGGAGGAAGAGGATCGACTGTTCCCGATTCGCAGATAGTATCTCCTATAGAAATGTGAGAGCATCCTGCTATAGTTACGATATCGCCATAATATGCCTCTTTTTTTTCTATGCGTTTAATGCCTTCTTCGACAAACAATTTAGAAACTTTGAAATTCGTAACTTCTCCATCATTTTTAACGAGCGTTACGGTTTGTCCACTTTTGATTTTTCCTTTTGTTATTCTTCCAACTCCTAATCTACCTATATATTCATCGTAATCTAAGTTAGATATTTGGAGTTGTAATGGGTCGTTTTCATCGCCTTGGAATGGTGCACATTGTTTTAATACAGTTTCAAGAAGAGGTGCGATAGAGTCAGATACTTCATCAAGGGATAGTTTTGCAATTCCGTCACGAGCTGTTCCATATACTATTGGAAATTCTAGTTGTTCATCAGTTGCATTTAGTTCACAGAATAAATCAAATGTCATATCTACTACAGCTTCTGGGCGAGCATCTTTTTTATCTATTTTATTGATGAATAGAATAGGTCTTAGATTTTGTTCTAATGCTTTTTTCAAGACAAACCTAGTTTGAGGCATAGGACCTTCGGCAGCATCTACTATTAAAACTACTGTATCCACTGTTCTTATGACTCTTTCAACTTCACTTGAAAAATCGGCATGTCCTGGAGTATCAACTATGTTAATTTTGTAATCTTTATATTTAATGGAACAGTTTTTTGAGTATATCGTGATACCTCTTTCTCTTTCTAAGTCGTTAGAGTCCATTACACAATCGACTTTTGTTTCGTTGTCTCTAAAAACACCGTTTTGATTTAACAGTGCGTCTACTAAAGTACTCTTTCCAGCATCGACGTGTGCGACAACTGCTATATTTATAATTTTATCCATACTTATCCCACTTCTTTCGTACCTAAAGATAATAATATAAATAGATTAAAATATCAAGTTTTTTTGCATTATAAATGCTTTTTTTTGAAAAGGTCTATTTTAATTAAAAAAGAAACATCATTCTGTTTCTTTTATCTTGTAAATCGTTCCTTCTCTAGTATCGATAAGTTCTATACCTCTAGCTGATAATTCGTCTCTTATTCCGTCTGCTTCTGTAAATCTGTGTTCATTTTTAAATTTTGTACGTTTTTCTATTAATTCCATTATTTCGTCGTGTTGAGGATGAAGTGTTTCATGAAGTTCGCTTATCAAATCTAGACTCAAAACTTTGTCAAAACTTCTGATAAGTTCGAGTTT
>CANDHX010000032.1 GCA_947384645.1 uncultured Mycoplasmatota bacterium
TAATTTGTTTTCCAGCTTCTAGTTTCAACTAATTACTTTTTTTCTTTTATGAGAGTGGCAAACGGCTCTGTTAAACTCAATACTTTCATCATTTTGGCTCCTTAAAACTATACTTCTACTAATTTTTTAGAAAGAAGTTCTATAATGATATTTATTTTATTCATAACTTCTATATATGAAATATTCTTAGCATATTCCTTTTTATTTTTAAAATTTTCAAAATTATGTTTTAATCTATCACTTATCTTTATGGCTTTAAAATTATTTTTAATCTTATCAATATCAAATTCTATATTTCTTCTTTTGCCATAAGCAATTGTTCCTTTCTCCATAAAATTATAACATTTTTGTATGGAGAAAGGAACATCATAACTTAAATATTTTAAAATTCTTTTTGAACTACAGAGATTTTCCTTTTTAAATTGATTTATATAGATTTACAACTTTTTTCACAGTTTAATAAATCTTCCAGTATCAATTGTCGTTTTAAAAAGTTCTCTTTATAATGCTATTATATTATTTTAAATTCTTATATATCATTTTTATTATTTATCGACTCATTCTCTTAAGCTTATTTTAACTATTCTATCGGTTTCATAAACATCGATATCAAAGTACTCTATGTAATTTTCGTAATGTTCTTTTTTTATAGGAAGATAATCGTGGAGATAATCGGTTTTATATTTGGAAGGTATTGTAAAATCCTCTTTGGAGCATTCAAGCTTGTTTTTAATATAAAAATTCATCTCGTCATATTTTTTAGCTACATTATCATAGATGTATATATTCGAGCACAGTATTAGAAAGACGGCTACCTGCCATATATTGCCTAAAAATTCGTTAGGAAAAATGTGGTCATACAGTTCTATTATCAAAAGTATGTCTAGCAAATATAGAATAGTCGTGCTCGCATAGGATATGTTTCCCAATAGCGATAAAAATACTATATAAACTATTTTAAAAATAAAGTAGAAAGCAATGTTTTGTTTAAAGACTCGACTCGTCGATATGTTGATTAAAATATAAAAGGTACTCAATATAAATAAACAGTAAGTTATATAGTTTATATAAATAGAACTAGATAATAGCGAAGAAAAGAGGTATGAACTTATTCCTGTGATAGCAAATATTGCTCCCATTTGACGACCATTTAATAATACTTTTACTGAGCTGAAAAGGGCAAGGGCAGAGAAAATTAGAATTATTAAAAAGTTGGTTTCTGTGATTTTAGGTATGAATTCTTCTAAGAGATTGTGAGAAAATCCTCGATAGTTTAAGACGGTCGTGAATGAGGCAACTACTAGGCCGATTACTTCCCCTAATATCAAATAGAAGTATTTTGGACTTTTAAAACCTTCTTTTATTTCTTTCAAAACATACACTAGACTTATTATAAATATGGAGAAAGCATAAGTCGTGTTTAGCGAAGAAAAAGCTAGACCTAATATTAGAAGTATGAAAGAATTCATTTTGGTAACGTCGTTTTTCTTTATCATATAAATAAATGATAGTGAAAAAAGAGAGCTGATCATATGTACTGCAAAGCCTTCAATACTAATGAATGCTTCGCTATAGAATGTATTATCTATTAATATGAATAAAAATAAAGAAAGATATAAAAGACAAGTATTTTTTTTATTCACTATGTTGTTCATAAGAAGAAATATAATGGTTGTGCATGCTGCAGTTAAAAGAATTTTAAGAATTTTATATTTTGTAAATAGTGCTATTATAAAGTTTGGTATAATTCCCAGATTTGCTATATTTAAAAATTCCGATATTGTTTCTACCTTTTGAAGTGACCAGGCGATGTCTTTGCCAAATATTGGAAATAAGTATGCCAATGCCGAAATCAAGGCAAATACTATGATAATTTTTAGTACATCTATTTTCTTCATATAAACTCCCCTAATCTAATTTTAGCATATTACAAGATTTTGTGGTATACTTTTTTTAGGTGAGTATTATATGGACTTGAGAAGTATTATGTTAAATAACGAAAAATATTTATCTGATTATGCAACTTTAGATAAGGATGCTATCAGGTTAGACGAATTTGAAGAGGATTTTAGGCCTAATTTCTTTAGAGATACCGATAGAATAATACATTCTTTATCTTATACTAGGTATATCGATAAGACGCAAGTTTTTACCCATTGGCAAAACGACAATATTAGTAGAAGAATTATACACGTACAACTCGTCGCTAAGATTGCTAGAACTATTGGCAGAGCTCTTTCTTTAAATGAGGATTTAATTGAGGCAATTGCCTTGGGGCACGATATAGGGCATGTACCTTTTGGTCATCCTGGAGAAGCTATTTTAGATAAAATCAGTATGAAATACGAAGGAGAACATTTTGCCCACAATGTCGAGAGCGTTCGAGAGTTGATGTGTTTAGAGAACAATGGAAAAGGAACCAATATTACGGTGCAAGTTTTAGATGGCATTTTGTGTCACAATGGAGAATTCGTCTTGGGCGAATATAGACCTCAGAAGAAGACACTCGAAGAGTTTTTGTACGATTACAACGAATGTTATAAAAATAGTGAACACATTAAACAATTAGTTCCTATGACGCTAGAAGGTTGTGTGGTTCGAATATCGGATTTAATAGCTTATTTGGGTCGTGATATCGAGGATGCTATAAGGGTAAAAGTTTTAGACCCTCGTTCGATACCTTCAGTGATATCAGATGTTTTAGGAAAGACAAATAGAGAGATAGTCAACACTATAATAGTCGACATAGTTCAAAACAGTTTTGGCAAGCCATATATTAAGCTTTCCGATAAAATATATAAGGCGATAAAAGACTTAAAGGATTTCAATTATAAAAATATATATTCTAAAGCCAATACTAAAGCTTCGTTAAAATATTATGAAAATGTATTTAATGAGTTGTTTTTATACTATAAAGATAATATCGATAATGAAGATAATTCGATTAACCGAGTATTTCTCCATTCTATGGACAAGGATTATTTAGAAAAAACTAGTGTAAATAGAAAGGTTATCGATTATTTGGCGGGTATGACAGATGAGTTTATTTTAAAAGAATACGAACTTATGAAAAATCCAGAGACTAGTGCACACTAAAAAAAGGATAGCTTATCGTTATCCTTTTTAAGTACTACTCTTCAATTACATAAATCGTAATAATTTCTTATTATTAGTAATCGAAAACATAGCGTACACTAAGTAATACTCGTGTGTACAATATTATTTTAGTTTTCTTAATTTTTTTTATGTTGGTTTTTTTTGGAAGCTTTGATAGCTTCTAATTCTCTAGTCTTTTCTATTGCATATGGTTCTTCTTTATGGTTTATTCCCATTCCAATTACAAAAATCGTCGCTAGAATGTAGACCCAAATCATCAGAATTGCAATGTTTGAAAGACTACTATAATATATGTTATAATTGGCAAAATGTCCTACGTAATATAAGTATATCTCAGTAGAAACCATCCATCCTATTGTCGTAAATAGAGAACCTAAATTGACGTAAGCACTGGGAATTTCTTTATCCGGGGCGATAGTATATAATATTTTTATAAATATAAATACCGTAAACCACGAAAAAGGCGTTTTTAAAAAATTTAATATGTGATAAATTTCCCTTTGACCCGACACATCTTTGATGAGATTGAGAAGGAAATTACCGAAAATTGGTACTAGTATTATGAAGAGGAAAAGCATTATCAGAATGAACACCATTATTATAGATTTTACTCTTCGCTCTAGAAAAGGTTTTTGTTCTATCCCATAAATGCTATTGGCCGTTACAATAATCGAATTCATTCCGTTTGAAGCGATGTAGATACCGACGACTAAGAGTGTTAGCATTCCAAATGAGAACTCGCTATCCGTTATAGCAGGTGTAAGTAAGCTTATTATGGTATCGTTCGATGTTATGTTAAAATAAGAGGTAATATCGTTTACCGATATAGACATAAAGCTTACTATGTACATTATAATCGTGATAGTCGGTACGAGCGATAAGATGAAGAAAAAGGCCAATTGACCTGGTAGTATGGTCATATCTGGTCTTTTTAGTGTGTCCATCACGTTTTTCATAAAACTTTTAAATCTTGTCATTTTTGTCCTCGATAGCTAAAGTTTTGTTCTCTTTCATCTTTTCGGTAGCTTCGTTTATAGCGTCACCTATGAGCTTTAAGTCGTCTTCTATAATGCTAAATCCGACAGCTGCTTCTTTATCATAAGGCAAGTTCTTAAACTCTTTTCCGAGTTTTTTGATATAGCTTATTATCTGTTTTTCGTTATATCCCACTAAATAAATCGTAAATTCGTTTCCGTCGGTTCTCATAATTTCTGAGTTATCAAGTTGAGTCTTAATAAGTGCATTAGCGGCTGCTTGGATTTGTTTATCCCCTTCTATGTAACCGTAGATGTCGTTTATCTCTTGTATTCCATTTAAATCTATTATTATCAAGGCTTGAGGATAAATAGTATTTTGATTCCAAATAGGAATGTTTTCGTTAAGGTAGTTACGATTTTTTAGAGAAGTCAAGATGTCTATGTATTTCATCTTATCGCTTCTTTTAATTTTTTTCCTCTTAAAAGCTCGTTTTCCTATTTTATATGAAACATATATTACAAATGTTATTCCCAGTATAATGAGGACAGCATATTTAGTAATTTTATAAATTAGTGAACCAGAGGCAATCGAACGATTATAATCGTCTAGACCTGTATATAGCATCTCATTTTTATCGATGACATTTATATAATATGTTAAGAGTCTATTAAACATCGTATCGTTGTTCGATTGAAAGTCTAAAGTTATTTCGCTTTGTTCTCTAAACCTTTCATTTATGTTGTTATTGTTTTCTTTATATACTAAATAATTTCCATAGTCCATGGCTACAATGCCGTCATTTTTAAATATTTTTTTCAAGTCTTTTTCATCTTTATAGGTTTCTTGCTTTAAACCTTTGGAATTCAAAAAGTTGCTGATTAGCGAATTTTCTTTTACATATATCGTCTCATTTGAAATCGTATTTATAGAATTATAAACCCTTTTATCTTTATTAGACATTACAAAGCTTACATCCACCGTGTATGGAGATTTAATGGTTTCCATATTGGTATTTAGAGCATAATAGTTTAAAAATAAGTCGACATTGCCTTTGTTTATTTCTTTAGTGAATTTATCGAACTTGGTATATTCGTCGTATTCGAATGTGATACCACTAAATTCTTCGAATTCTTTGATGTATTTACTTATTATTCCCCCATATACTCCACCAGTCTTAATGTCATATGGTTCATTTGTTAAAAAACCATAGCGATACTTTTTCTTATTGATGACGTCCATTTCTTTTTGAGTTATTTTTAATTTTTCTGTAAAGATATTATACTCGGTTTTATTAAAAGACTTTTTGAAGCTATCTTTTTCCCATTTATTAAAGAATTTTTTCAAAATAGAGTTTAATACTTCATTCTCGGAAGCTTGCATATAGTAGTAATCTTTTATATCGCTTAAGTGATAGCATATCGTATACAAGTTATCTAATATGACATCTAAATATTCGAATCTAGGTACTATTATATAAGCAATATCTCCATTTTTTAAGGCTTCTAATAGTTCGTTTTTGTTTTCAAAATTTTTGAGTGTCAATGATGTTCCGTTTAGAAATTTTTTTAATGTATCGTCATCTTTGTTTAAATATCCTATAGTTCCCTCAATATTTTTAAGAGACGACATGGCCTTGTACTCTTTTCCAACTAGACAATAGTGGTCTATATAAAACAATTTAGCGTTTTCTGGCAAAGTTGAGCCTTTGGTTAGTGAAAGTCCTTGGAATGTCGAGTTTACTGAGCCAGTTACTATGTTAAAAGAAAGCGAATTTTCTTTTTCGAAGTTATCCAAAAAGTCGTAGTAAACACCAACTCCGTCTCTACCAAAAATATTGGAGTCGTTTAAAACGTTAATCGAGATCAAATTCGATTTATTGTCTATGATGTATTTTTTTTCAGTTACTGTGAAGGCATCCTTATCTTGAGTTATTCTATAGATAATCGTTCCACCGATTCCTAAAATCAAAATTAGACAAAAAACAGCTAAAATAATATTTCTTTTCTTTCTCATAATAAACACCACTTAATCATTTATTAGCATTATTCGACCAAGAAATAGTCGCAGCTCCAGCACTTCTATAGCCAATCATAGGAAATTTGGCATCGGACTCTTCTAAATTGCTCTTGGTAATCAAAAATTGAAGTGCATAGAAATTGAGATAATCTTCAGAGAAAAATTCTAAACAATTGATAGCAGCGTTTTTTACTTCTTCGATGGTCGCTTCGTTTTGGAAGTCGATGTTATAATATATTATTTTTCCTCTAACGTCAATTTTTACATCTGATACTTTTGGCATTTCAAGAATTTTGCTCTCCATTTCGCCTATTTTACCTTCATCAACTCTTACATCTTCTATTCCGTTTAGACGGTTACCGTATTTGTCGTTAGTCGAGCTTTTAACGACGTATCCAGCTAGCAATGCTAAAATGATTGCAATACAAACCAAAGCTATCCCCATTAAAATTACAAAAACCCTATTCTCTTTGTAGAATTTTTTCATTAAGCCACCTCTTTTATATGTACACATTATACTACATTATATTAAACGTGTCAAAGAACATGAACTCTTTAAAAAGTATTTAAAAACGGCGAATTTTAAGTTCGCTCGTTTACTTTTCATTTTCTTTTTTTACTTTATAAATAGCTATTTTATAGACGTCTTTAGCCACTTTTATGACTTCCTCTTCGCTATAACGTTCGGCAACGCTTTCTAGGTATTTTTTGTCATATTTTTCGTAATTAGTGATGACTTCTTTGATAGCTCTTGCCATATCTTCTGGATCATTTACTTTGCATATCGCACCACATTTTTTGTCTACAAATTCGACTGGTCCATAGCAATCTGTAGTGATCACTGGTATTCCAGAAGCTAAGGCTTCGATGCCGGGAATTGCAAAGGTTTCGATTTCACTACCTATCAAAAGAGCATGTGATTCCATGAGATACGGTGGAATTTCGTCTTTTTCTTTACGTCCTAAAAAGGTTACGTTTTTTTCGACACCTTCATCGACCATGGCTTTTTTAAAGATGTTTTCATAAAAGCCGTCTCCTATGATATTTAGATGTATGCGGATGTGTTCTTTTAATAAAATTTTAATGGCTTTAAAAGCTATATCTAGTCTTTTACCTTCTCGTAAAGCACATACCATGATGAGGTTAAAAGTTTTGTTAACTTTTCTAGCTTTGTAAGTTTTAAAGATATCTGTATTTACCTGATTTGGAATGACATAGCATTCTCCTGTGTATTTCATGACTATATCTCTCATGTAATTACTGACTGTCGAGAATGTAGAATTCTTAAGAGTATATTCAGAATATTTTTTAAATGGTTCTTCTTTAAAATATTTTTCAAAATTGCTGCCATGTTCGGTAACTACGACGGGGATATTATATTTCTTTCCCAATACACTAGCGGCATAGCCAGCTGGGACTGTAACTTCTGCGTGTATTAAATCGGGTTTAGGATTGTATTTAAGATAATCTTTGAATGCTTTTTCTAAAACTTTTGTATATGCTTTCATCTGTAAATCGAAGTTAATCGGTCTCAAATTTAGCATTCTATATTTGTATACTTTAAAATTGTCGGCTTCTTCTATGTATTTTTTCTTTAGAAATAGGTATTTAAACGGTTTTGAAAGCCTTTCTCTTTCGATGAAGAGCATATCTGCTTTAATGCCATTTTTATTTAAGGCACTTGTGTATTCTTTATGATAAAGTCCCATCAATTTATCTTCGCCGCTTGGATACCAAGTAGGAATAACTAATACTTGCATGATTTTCTCTCCTTTCTATCGTTTTTAAAAATCTAAGTTTTCGTTTTCACACTTTAAATTATAACAGAATAACGGATTTTTTTAAATGAAAAAAGGGAAAGAGTTCTACTTTTTTAGGGTTATTTGATAGTATGTTTACATATTGTTAAACATTCGATTTCGCATAAATAGAAGCTAAACCTGTAGTTATTAGTTCGATTATAATAAAGTGAGAATAAATTTAAAGAAATTTTAGAATACAAAAAAATTAGGAGCGAAAAATGTGTCCTAATTCTATTTTGACAATAAGTCACAGATAAGATTGCTTATTTCAGTAGGGTTTTCAACAGGTAACCCTTCTATCATTCTAGCTTCTGAATATAGCACTTTTGTGTATTTGGTTAATGCGTCTTTATCTTCTTTGTAAAGTTTTTTGAGTTTATCTGCAATAGGATGATTTTTATTGATTTCGAGCACTGTTTCGGCATGGACATGGTCGTCTGTCGGCATGGCATTGATAACTTTTTCCATTTCTACAGAAATCGCACCCTTACTCGTCAAGCAAACTGGATGATTTTTAAGTCTATTTGTAAATTTTACATCTTTTACATTAGAACCTATCGATTCCTTCATAAAATCGAGCAATTCCTTGTTTTTGGTGTTTTCTTCTTCGATAGTCTTTTTCTCTTCTTCACTTTCTAAGTTGACATCTTCTTTGGAGATGTTTACAAATGTTTTACCGTCGTATTCTCTTAACACTTGAAGAGCAAATTCATCGATGTAATCTTTAAGATATAGGATATCTATTTCTTTTTCTTTGAAATTTTCTACCTGTGGAAGCATGTCTATTTTGTCATACGTCTCACCAGAAGCATAGTATATCTTGTCTTGTCCTTCTTTTAAGGTGTCGACGTATTCTTTTAGGCTTATCATCTTTTTATTTTTCGATGAATAGAAGATTAGTAAATCTTTTAGGTCTTCTTTATGCATTCCATAGTCTTCGTAAACTCCTGCTTTGAGTTGAAGACCGAAGTTTTCAAAGAATTTTTCGTATTCTTCTCTATCATCTTTCATCATGGTTTCTAATTCTTTTTTGATTTTGCTTTCTATAGATTTAGCAATTTGAGTTACTTCTTTATCTTCTTGCAAGATTTCTCTTGATATATTGAGTGAAACGTCTGGACTATCGACTAATCCTTTGACAAAACTGAAGTAATCCGGCAACAGTTTTGGACATTTTTCCATGACCATTACGCCATTAGAATATAGAGATAATCCTTTTTCGTAGTCTTTTCCGTAAAAATCATATGGAGTATGACTAGGTATAAAAAGTAAGGAGATATAAGTACATTTTCCTTCGACACTGTTTCTAAATACCCTTTGTGGTTTTTGGTAATCGTAATAAGTATCTGTATAAAAAGATTCGTATTCTTCTTCTGTTACTTCGTTTGAACTCTTTTTCCAAATAGGAGTCATACTGTTTAAAACTTCGTCTTTTTCCACATCTTCGTATTCGTCTTTGGTTCCTTCTTTTAATTCTTGAGAAGTTTTTTTCATAATGATTGGATATGTGATGTAGTTAGAATATTTTTTAACTATGTTTTCGATTTCATAAGTGTCTAAGTATTTGCTGTATTCGTAGTCTTCATCATCGTCTTTTAAGTATATAGTTATATCAGTGCCAACTGTGTCCTTTTTGGATTTCTTTATAGTATAACCGTCTAGCCCATCCGATTCCCAAGTGTAGGCATCAGTTGAACCGAATTTTTTAGAAGTCACTTCTATTTTAGAAGCAACCATGAAGGCCGAATAAAAACCTACCCCGAATTGGCCTATGACATCTATTTCATCACGGTTTTCTTTTTCTTTTTTAAATAGTAGCGAACCGCTTTCACAAATAGTACCTAAATTGTGATCTAGTTCTTCTTCGCTCATTCCTATACCGTTGTCGCTTATTGTTAGTGTCTTTTTGTCTTTATCGACTGTTATTCTTATGTTGAAATCGTCCCTATTTAAGTCTATTTCGCTTTTTGTAAGAGATTCATAGTATAGTTTATCTATGGCATCAGATGCATTTGAGATTATTTCTCTTAAGAAGATGTCTTTGTTTGTATAAATCGAATTAATCATCAAATCTAGTAGTCTTTTTGACTCAGCTTTAAATTCTTGTTTTTTCATTTCATTCCTCTTTCTTTGTACTTTTTATATATACCACCTATTTTAGCACTTGTCAAGATAGAGTGCTTAATATTTTACTTTCAAAAAGAAAAAACATCTTTGGAAATGTTTTAAATGGTTTTAAAATGTATTTTTTTAACTTCTAAAAATTAAAAATTCTAAAAAGAATTTTTTTCCAAATTTTTCTTTTAAATAGGCGATTTGACATACTTTTTCAGTTGTGTTTTAATAAGGCTCGAAACACACAAGTCAAGTCTTGTTCTCCCATTAATTTTAATAAACTATTTCAGGGTGTGGTTTTGGAAAAATAGTTAATATGAGGAATTTTAATGAGTAATAATTACAAATTATACCTTATTCATGGTTCTGCATTTTCTGCTCTAAATGGATTTTCCATAGTACCTGTACCTATTAAGGTTTTGAAGTACTCTGGAGTTAAATTTATTACGGGTGCTATTGCACCGTTGGGGTCATAGATATCTGCTGCATATAGTCTGCCATTTGTGTGAATATTAAACACGTAAGCGGAGCTGCTACAAGTACTAGGAGAAATTGACCAACTCCATGCATTTGGATTGTATAAATAATATGTCGAGTTCACAGTATTATATTTTCCACTTCCTGCTGCTACTATC
>CANDHX010000033.1 GCA_947384645.1 uncultured Mycoplasmatota bacterium
CTCTTCATATAACTTTTTGCAAAACCCCTTTCGACATATATATCATTTATTGCTTCTTGTATTGTTGCTGTTGTTATTTGTGATATTCTATAAAACCCTAATCTAGGTTTTAAATGATTTTTTATTATATACTTATATGTTTCAATAGTACGGTGCTTTAAATTTATATAACAATATTCCTCCATCCAATAATCTAAATAATCACTAAGTGCTTTTAATCCTTCCCGCTCTGCTTCTGGTTTTGTTTTAAAACCAGACTTTGTTATCCACTTCCTTTTTCCGTCTTGAGGAGCTATTTCAAACGTATATTGATAATACTTCCCTCTTTTTTTAATTTGTACTTTTACCATAACTTCAACATCTCTTACAAAGTTATTTATAAAGACAAAAAATGCCAACAATTAGGAAATGTTGACATCTATAAATTTATACCTCATTTTTGTCCTCATTCATAAACCCTTGATTTTAAAGGGATTTTTGAGGTTCTTGTCCTCATTTTTTTTAAAACGAGAACAAAATGAGGTATTTTCTATAATTTTTATGTGATTTATAGTCTTTTTTTAATTTTTGCTTTTTCTCAAAACCTTATAAATAAAGGGTTTTAAGACTATTTACCACAGCATTGCTTATATTTCTTACCTGAGCCACATGGACAAGGTGCGTTTCTACCAACCTTATTCGATTTTTTAGGACCAGCACTTACCTTTGCCTTCCCGTCATTCATTTGCATTTTTTGAGGTTGAGGTCTAACTACAGAATTTTGTTGTATTTCAGCTTTCAATAAGAAACTAGATATATTTTGGTCAATACTTTCTAATAAATTTTGGAAAAGATTATATCCTTCTAAAGCATACGCTTGAAGTGGATTTGTTTGAGCATACCCTCTTAAATTGATACCTTCCTTTAAATGTTCCATAGTCGTAATATGTTCTACCCATGCAGCATCTATTACCCTTAAAGAAATCATTCTTTCAAATTGCTCGATGACTTCCTGAGGAAATTCTCCCACTTTTTCTTCGTACTCTTTAGCTACCACATTATATATGATATCTTCTACATCTTCTATTTTTTTAGAAGTAATCTCATCTAAGCTAATGTTAGATTTTCTAAGTAGATTATTATTGACAAAATCGACTATCGCTTCATTGTCTTCTTTAGTTAACTTCCCTTCAGGAGCTATATGCTTCTCTACAACATCGCAAATGTGATTTCTAAATGTATCTAATACTATTTCACGTTCAGTCTCTGCATCTAATAGTTCATTACGTTTTCTATAAATGATGACACGCTGTTCACTAATTATATTATCGTAATCGAGTAGATGTTTACGCATATCGTAATTGTTTCCTTCGACTTTCTTTTGAGCGGTCTGAATCGAATTAGATAGCATTTTATTTTGGATAGCTTGATCTTCTGGAATACCTAAATTTTTAACTATACCTTGAATTTTTTCAGTACCAAATCTTCTCATGAGCTCATCTTCAAAAGATACGAAAAATTGACTGGCACCTACATCACCTTGGCGTCCAGATCTTCCACGAAGCTGATTATCTATACGTCGTGACTCGTGTCTTTCGGTACCTATGACATATAGACCACCAAGTTCGACGACACCTTCGCCCAATTTAATATCGGTTCCACGACCTGCCATATTCGTTGCAATAGTAACAGCACCTTTTTCTCCAGCTTTAGCTATAATTTCTGCTTCTCTAGAATGGTTTTTAGCATTCAATACTTCGTGAGGAATATTCTCCCTTTTTAGCATTTTTGACAAGCGTTCATTATTTTCTACAGAAATAGTACCTACAAGGATAGGCTGACCAGTACTGTGGATTTCTTTTATTTTTTCCACAATAGCTCTATACTTTCCAGCTTCTGAAGCATAAATCAAATCCGTATAGTCTTTTCTGGCAACAGGCTTATTGGTAGGAATTCTGATGACGTACATATTATATATATCTCTGAACTCTTCTTCTTCAGTTTTAGCTGTACCAGTCATACCGGCTATTTTTTTATACATTCTAAACAGGTTTTGGAAAGTAATAGTGGCCATGGTCTTAGTTTCTTCGTTGATTTGTACACCTTCTTTAGCCTCGATAGCCTGATGTAATCCTTCACTAAATTGTCTTCCTGGCATCAAACGTCCAGTAAATTGGTCTATAATGACTACTTCTCCTTCATCATTAACCATATAGTCGACATCTTTTTTCATGCCATAATTTGCTTTTAAAGCTTGGATTATATGATGAACTAAAGCCGTATTTTCTTCATCGTATAAATTTCTGATTCCAAAAGAAGTTTGAACTTTTTCACTACCTGCTTCGGTAAGAGAAACGCTTTTAGTTTTCTCATCTATAGTATAATCTTCCTCTTCTTTTAATTTCTTAACGGCAATATCGGCATCCATATACAAATTCTTGGAATTCATCTTACCACCAGAGATAATTAGTGGTGTTCTAGCTTCATCGATTAATACAGAGTCGACTTCGTCGATGATGACAAAATTCAAAACTCTTTGAACTCTATCTTCACTTCGAACTACCATGTTATCTCTCAAATAGTCAAATCCGATTTCGTTGTTAGTGGAATAAGTTATATCTGCATTGTAGACTTCTCTTTTCTGTTCTGGTGTCAACTCTCTTAAGTTTAATCCAACGCTTAAACCTAAAAAGTTAAAGATTTTACCCATCCATTCTGAGTCACGTTGAGCCAAGAATTCGTTTACCGTAATAATATGAACTCCCTCTCCAGATAAAGCATTCAAATATGCTGGCAATATCTCAGTTAAAGTCTTACCTTCACCAGTCTTCATCTCAGCTATATTACCAAAATGTATTGCAAGACCTCCTAATAACTGGACATAATAAGGCTTTTCTCCAATCATTCTAAATGCAGCTTCACGAGCAACTGCAAAAGCTGGGACGATTAAATTGTCCAATGTAGTTCCATTTTTAATTTCTTCTTTAAATTCGATTGTTTTAGCCGCAAGCTCCTCATCAGACAATTTCTGAATTTCTGGTTCCATAGCTTCAATTGCATCGGCTATTTTTTTAAATTTTTGTAATTCTTTATATTCAGAATCTACTAAACTTTTTAATATATTCATTTTATTTCCTCCACGTCCTCTATTTTAGCAAAATAAAGAAGAAAAGTAAACTTTTCTTGGAGAGTACCAAGAAAAAATACACTACTGATATTTTTTAAAAAATCTGCATAAAAAAATACCTATTTCTAGGTATTAAAAACATTATCTCGCATTTATAAGACCGTATTTACCGTCTTTTCTCTTATAAACGACGCTTACACATTTTTCTTTAGCATTTTTGAATACAAAGAAGTCGTGTTCTGTGAGTTCCATTTGGAGAATTGCTTCTTCTTCATCCATAGGTTTGAATTCAATTTCTTTGCGACGAGCAATTTGACTATCTTCCTCGACGACTTTGAAATCTTCTCTTGCGATGACAAACCCTTTTTTATCTTTATAACGACTAGCTAATTTTGATTTATTCTTTTTTATTTGAGCTTCTAACTTCTTTTGAACTAAATCTATGGCAGTATAGAGGTCTTGATTAGCCTCTTCAGCTCTCAATGTGAACAATTTAGTCGGAACTGTAACTTCTATGATTTGCTCCTGTGCTCTTACACGCACTCTTACGATGACATCGACCTCGCTAGATTCATCGAAGTATTTGTTTAATTTACCCAATTTCTCTTCGATGTATTCTTTGATTGCTTCAGTGATTTTGACGTGATCTCCGTGAATTGAAATATTCATGCATTAATCATCTCCTGATTCAATAATACCATAACTTTGCCCTTTTGTAAAACAAGTTTTCAAAGTATCCCAGAGTATATCTAGGTTTGCATAATGAATACAATCGCTTTGTTGACATCCCATTATGACTGGTTCGAAGTCTAAGTCATCTAAATTTTCGACCTTAAGAAGTTTACCAACCAAAGTATAATAGTCCTCATCGTAAACGACTACTTCATCTTTTTTTCTGATTTTAGAAACGAGCTTCGTTAAAGGCACGAAATCTATTTTGTTATAGTTTATAGGCTTAAGGACACACTCATATAAAAACTTAACATCTGCGTGAGCCACATCGTTATATAAAACGTGAACATTCGGTTTGATATAATAGAGTCCTAAATTAATTCTGTTAAAAATGTTCAAAAAAAACTCTTCACCCAATTTTTCGTTTGAGATTTCTCCATATTCAAAAAAAAGAGAAGTGTCTTCTTCAAAAATATATTCATCCTTGGCATTGATAAAATATAGTCGCACCTTACCAACAGAAAGATACAAAAGAATTTCCTCTCTTTTCATATTTCTCACCTACTTAGTTAAATCTGCTTTTTTCATGAGATAAAATTGATTTGGATTTAATATACTTCCCTTAAAATCGACTTCGAATAATAAAGCATTTTCATAACCTTTATCGATATTTACTTTACCGCTTTTTCCTATTACGTCGTTTTGTTTAATAGTATCCCCTACTTTTACAGAGATTTCATCTAGACAATGATAAATGGTTATTAGTTCAGTTGAATGAGTTACCTCGACGACATTTCCTAATATCTCATCCTTGGTAATAGATGTGACATTGCCATCCAATACACTAACTACATCAAAAGGCGTATTATGAGTATATAGAACTCCCGTATTTTCCATATAAGTATTTTTATAATATATTAAAGATTTTAACTGATTTTCCTCGGTAGCATCCTTATCATAAAAATCCTTTGCAACACTAACTCCCTCTAGAAGATAGGGATGATTTACTGTTTCGTTAGTGATTTCTACTACGCTAGTAACGTCGTTTTCATCATCGTCAAAAAACGAATCCGGAATATAATTGCTAACCGGCTTTCCTTCATATTCCGTAGACATCACCTTACCGATAAATATCACACTTATAAAGATAACTCCTAAACTAATTGCATATAATGCAGGTACAACCCAACTTTTCAATTTTAATTTCTTCATGTATATTCCCCTTCTACTTTAAAGTGTGGGTAATATTCGAAGAATTATACATTTTTTATATCTTCAATTTCAACTCCCGTATAATAATGCTTCAATATCTCCTCGTAAGTTTTACCACTTATAGCGTATCCGTTGGCTCCATATTGACTAAGACCTACCCCATGTCCATATCCAAAAGTCGTTATACTTATTTTATCGTCTATATCTATTTTAAAGTTTGCACTTCTCAAATTTAGTAAACTTCTAAAATTCGAACCCTTAAAAACTTTTCCACATATGCTTATATTCTCTATATAACCAGACTCCGTCGTATTCGTGTAATCTATCGTTAGATTATCACATTGTAAGCCCAATTTAGAAGCAAATTCGCTTCTTTCTATCTCTTTTAAAACTTCGTAGTTTTTAAGTTCTTTATTATCCGGAGTCGATTCGACGCTTTTAAGATATTCTCTCGTTTCATTAAACACCGTACTCGCATCTTCTGTTATGCCACTGCTCATGGCAAAATAGAAAGCTTCTATAATCTCGTCGTCATATGTCAAAATCTTTCCCTTAGTATCTTCGACTGCACTCTTAATTTTCGAGTAATATTTGTCGAATCCACTACCCCATTTATTTTTCATGTCCTCTAAACTAATATATACTTGATTGCTGGTGCTATTCGTCAAATCGTAAGTATTGTGATTGTTATTCTTCTTATATAAGGCATATGTTCTAGAAGCGATTGCTTGAGCTTTCAGTGCTTCCTCGTGAAAACTGGCTGGCATTTCTCCAGCTACAACTCCTATAATGTATTCTTCTAATGGCATTTCTATTACTTCTTCACCGACTAAAATTTTTATATTGTATTCATCGTTAATAGAAGTATCTGCATCGTCTATAACTCCTATATCGCTAGAGTTTTCATTACTGTTTATAGAATTAGGTTCATCCAAAATAAAATTAGTCTTTCCCTCTTTAAAAGAAAAACTAATTACTACAAAAGGTAACATCACGAGAACTACGCAAAGAAGTTTTTTATTATTCATTATAGTATCTTGCTAACCTCCAAAAAATTTATTATAAAACTCGCCACTAACTGAGAAAGAGCTAAAATAGTCAAAATGGCAAAAATGTTCGCCTCTATTACTCGTCCTTGTTTAAAAAATCTGTTTAAATCGACGCTAGACATTCCGAAAGTGACAAACAAAACAGACATTATATAAACGACTAGCTTATAATTCATCATATGCTCCGTTTTCGAAATCTATGATTTTATTTACCCGTCTTGAATATTTTTCATCTTCACAACAGAGTTCAGTTTTAGCAAATAATCTCACACAATCGGCCGCCATGTCGCTACTCATATAAGAAGGAAGTGCTATCACGTTTGCTCCATCATCACGTCTAGACAATCTAGCGGCTCTACCGCTTGTAACAAGAGCACATCGAATACCTTTGACTTTGTTAGCTGCAATGCTCATCCCAATTCCCGTTCCGCATACTAAGACTCCCAATGCCCCCTCATTTTCTAAGACTGCTTTAGACGTCTTAAATGCAAAATCTGGAAAATCGTCTGTTGGATTATTCGCTAGTCCTATATCGACGCACTCGAATTCTTTCTCTAATATGTTCATCAATTCATTTTTTTTGTTTTTCCCTGCATGATCAGCACCAAAAATTAATTTTGTCATCTCTTTTCCTCCTCAATAGCTTTTAAAAACGTCGGTAATAAGCCTATATTGCCATTTCTGTGTGGTGGCAATTGATATAAGTCGTGTCCTGGAAATTCATTGCCTTCGATTAAAAATGGCTCTTGAAATCCGACACATACGTCCCAACCGATATACCCGATTTCTGGTATTTCTAAAGCAGCTTCTTCACAAAGCTTTATAATTTTATCCCACATGGGAATTTTTAATCCGACGATTCTCTCCTTAGTAAATGGGTGTATTTCGTATTCGTTGTGGGCTTTATCGATAGCTATATATTTTATAATGCCGTCTTCGATATCTATAGGGGCAACTAATCCTTCGTGATTGAAGTTGTCTACTACGTACCCTTTATTGCCCATCCGCAAGAAAGCTACCACCACTTTCCCTTTAAGAGTCACGACCCTTACTGTATTGATACTATTGGGATGGACCTTACCGATTTCATCGCATTGCAAAGCGACTTCTTCCACTAATCGCTGGTTGTCTTTACATAAATCTTCATATAAGGCTTTCACATCACGTCCCTTTAGTTCGATTTTATCTACGCCCTTACCACAAGAACCGACGGTCGGTTTAACCATTATAAATTCTTTGTTTTTTACGAACCTTTTGAACTCGTCTAAATTATGGCCATCTAAATACAGCCAATCTCGATTTAAATATTTCGAAAATTTTTCGTTAAATAAAGCCTTGTCGTTAAAGTATTTGAAATATTCTTTATTGTTGGACCTCTTCATCAAGTCGTTATTGATGCCTCTTGTGATAATCGTCTTTCGCTCTTGCCTGTTCATTTTGTACATCTCAAATAGTTGATAATCTACATACCCCGCTTGATACTTAAACCCGCATATAATGGTATCAAAAAAGATAAATACTTTCGATTTTCCACTTTTTTTATGCACGTCGTCTATCGTCTTAAAAAAATTTTTATAATCCATTTTTCTTATTCTATTTACAACATATCCTAGTTTTCCCATTTGACAAAGTCACCTAATTGTATTATATCACAATTTTTATTTAATAAAAAATATATATTTGTATAAAAATTTGTTATAATACGGCAAAAGGAATGGCGTGCATGGCTTTAGATAAAGAAATAGAAAGCTTTTTATCAGATGACAATCTCAGAGATTTTATGCAAATAATTAAAACCTTCCCAGCTGCAACAGCTGAAGATAACGTAGTTCTTTTTACACGCTACAAAAGTGGAGATTTAAAGGCTAGGGAAGAAATGATAAATAGAAACATGAGATTAGTCGTTTCGGTTGCCTATAGACACAGCTACTTTTTTTCTAAAATAGATAAATTGGAACTAATTCAAGAGGGTTCCTTGGGACTTATGAGAGCAATCGAGACTTTTGAACCTGAATTGGGTAGTTTCTCTAATTATGCTACCTGGTGGATACGCCAAGTAATCACTAGATATTTCAAAAACAATAGTGAAAACATAAGAATTCCTCTTAATCTTCAAGAAAAATATAATAAATATAAACGTCTTATTGATAACTATAAAAAAGAAGGAAAAGAAGTTCCCGATGAAGCCGAGTTAATGAGCATTTTAAACCTCTCTAAAAATGTGTTTGAAATATTTCAAACTCTAGACCTTTTAAAAACCTCTAGTACGGATGCTCCCATAAAAAAGGGCGAAGAAGACGCAGACTCCCTATTGGAATTTATCCCCCAGGAAGAATACGGTTATAAAGATTTAGTCAACTCGATGCAAGACGAACAACTATTGGGTTGCTTAAAGATTTTTTTAAGACCTTTAGAATACTATGTGCTTTACGAAAGAATATTGTCACCTATTCCTAAAACGCTCGAAGAAGTGAGCCAAACCCTTGCATCATCTAGAGAAAGAATAAGACAAGTCGAAGCTTCGACTCTTCTAAGAGTTAAGCCGCTTTTTGATAAAAATAAAAATATGAAGGTTTCATTTTCTCGCATCTCCGGGGGAGAGAAAATCGATAATTTTAGGTTGACACCTTTATACCCAGAGGAAATGCTCGAGTATCTATACTTAAAATCGATTTTAACCGAAGAAGAAAAGCAGTTATTTAAAAGGAAATATTTTAGTAACAACAGAAGTGACCAAGATATCGAATTTCCCGATGCTTTAAAGTCCAAAATAAGTTTTTATTTGCACTCCAATCGAGCTCTTTTTGAAGAGTTTAAAACCGAAACGATTGCAAACCTAAAAAGTAGAATATTTAAAATCGATTTAGACGATCCAGGCTTAGGATATCCAAAAGAAAAATTCAATTACCTTTTGTGGCAAACTAGGAGCTATGAAGACGTTTTAAATGCATTAGAAAATAGAACAATTCCAGATAATTTAGCTCTTAAAGTCAAGATGTTTTTTAATCATTTAGAACAAACAGAAAACATCCACCCTTCCAATTTAGAAACAAAAATTAATGCTTTCCTTTTTGTAAAATCTCCTAGCGAACACTTATCTCATGCTACTTTACAAAGAACTTATAGTAAATATGAAAACACTTTTAGCGACTCTCAAAAAATTCACTTTTCTTATCTATTAGGTAAAATTACTTATAAAGATATGATTACTAGTGGCATTCGAATAGATAAAAATAGTATCAACAATGGACTAACTACTTTGGAACTGCTCTACTTTGGAATTAGAAGTTATAGACATTACAATTTTACTAAAGATAAATACATGAGCATAAGAGATGTGTGTATAGAAAAATTGGACTCCAAAACGATAGAACTATTGGATTACTTTTATGGAATAGAAGACGGCGTAGAAAAAAATTGGCAGGATATATCGGATTATTTCGACATCCCTTATGCAAAAGTAAGAGATACTTTGAGGTATGCTAAAAGAAGAGCACTAAGCCTTTATATGGAAATTAAATACACGATGAATAATACACTCGATTTATCTATTTATAAAGAATTCCTTAGAACTGCAAATATAAAATTCTCTGAGCCCCTTAAAACGATTTTATATCTCTATTTCGAAAAAAATCTTCCCTATGAAGAGATTGCAAAAAAAACAAATAAAACCAGCTACCAGATTTCCAACTACTTAACAGATGCCATATGGAGAATAGACTACTATAGATTTGAAATTCCAAAAGAATATATAGATATTTGTCCTATAAGCGACATAGCTTCCCACCTAAGAAATCCGAATATACCGCTAGAGGATGATGAAAAAGATATTTTAAAAATGATTTATGGAGTAGACAGAGACAAAAAATCATTTGATGAAGTAATAGAGTACTTTGGAATAAAAAGGAGAAGTACGTATAGAAAAATCAAACGAGCCCTCATAAAAATATATCGATATGAACAAGGGGAAATAGGAGATACTCTAGATTTTGAAAAGGATATCCTTCCTAACTTAAAATATTTATCTAAAAATGATCAGAAATTTATGCTTTTGATTTTAAAAGAAAAATTGACTATGGAAGAAGTAGCTCGTCAAAGTGGCATGACGCTTCAGGAAGCACATGACCTCCACTTTAAACTTCGAGCATACTTAAAAGATATTTTGACCGAAAAAAATAAAGGTATCGACTTCGATTACTTCTGGGCCCATGTTGACGACGAAGACATACCTTTCTACGGTAATAGAATACTAGCTAAAAAAGCCTTTTATCTGTTCTATGAAGAAAGAGTAGATATTAAAAATATTGTAAAAAGGTATCCCGAATTGAGAAATGTGAGCAATGCAAAAAGACATATAATCTTTTTAGCTATTGCCGTAATGAAGAAAAAAAGTGGTATTAAAAGGGCAAATAATATAACGGATGACGAAATATTAAAATATTATAATGTTGCCGAAAAAGATATGAGTTCTTCTCATAAAAAACGATATTCTCAATTCTTACAATCCTTAGAAACACCCGGAATTAGCACGACTTGCCCATATAATAGTACGATTGTTTTT
>CANDHX010000034.1 GCA_947384645.1 uncultured Mycoplasmatota bacterium
ATACTTACATTCTAGGATTATAGAACCAGATAAAATGGTCGACGATGCTATGAAATTATCGTCTTATAGACCTAAAACGGACTCTATAAAAGAGTTTATAGAGCAGGAATTGAAATATATATATGTCGATACTTTTTATTATAGTTTGGATAGTTTTATAAAATTAAAGACGGGTAGTAAATTCGATATAGATGTGTTTTTAGACGATTTGTTAGTCAAAGTAAATTGTCTAAAAGATACGCCTTTGACCCACAGATTTATAGATGAAGTCATTTTTACTATAAACGATGCGAAACAAAATTTGTAATAATGCATATAATCAAATAGAGGGGATGGGGTCGTGAGTAAAAAGGAAGAATTTAAAAGTTTTGTGGCAAGTCATCCCGAACTATTGAGCGTCGTACACGATAAAAAGCATTCGTGGCAAGATTTGTTCGAAGTATACGATTTGTATGGAAACGATGATGTTGCCTGGGGTAAATATTTAAATACAGTTGAAAGCACTAAAAGCGATGAGCGGTTAAATAGTCTGGGGGAGCTTACTAAACTCTTTAAAAACGTAAACATCGAGAACGTCCAAAAATATATCGACACAGCTCAAAAAGCTATCGGAGTAATTCAAGAACTAACGGGTTCTAGTTCACAAGTAGTAGGTTCTAAAGGGCCTAGCGTATCTAGACCTATAAATAAAATATTCGAGGATTAATCCATGCAGTTGATTACTTTATATGCATTGAAAAACGATGCCAAAATGCACGAATTTTTACACGAAAACTCGAATTGGTATAAGTATTTGAATAGGAATTCTAAAAATTATGATGCTTTTATTAAAGCGATGAGGAAGCAATATAAACTTACTCCTACCGATAAAATAAGCTCGACTTTAGACAATATAGATTTGATAAGCACAGTCATACAGACGATTAAGTAGGTATGACTTTTCGTTTGCAAAAAATCGAAAAAAAGAAAGTTTTGCAAATACACTTGCAAAACTTCCTAGGCTGTAGAGCTATCTTACTACTTTAAAACGATTTTAAATATTTTGATGAATGCAATACGATAAATAGACCTAATAGAAAATCGATTATGTCGCCTTTTAAAATTGTAAGCACCATGAGTATTCCTACTATAATTCCTATCGTTCCTACTACTTTAGAACCGTTTTTAGCTAAAAAGAAACCTAGGAATAAGAAGATTGCAAATCCTAGAGAAAATACATTTATATATCCTTTAAAAAAAGAAAAACCTAAAATAATAAGTTCTAGTATAGATAAAAAAAGCAAATCGTTTTTTAAATTTTTTTGTGCTCTTTCAAATTCACTCATATTTTATCCTCCTACTGTTTTGGTTTTACCACATTTAAGGTATTTAGTAAAATTTTTCTATTAAAGCTTTGCCAAAAGGTTTCTATTGTGTTATAATACCATACTTAAAGAAGGTGATTTTATGCGAAGCGAATATTTAGACATCAAAGATAGAGAAGGTGCTTTGAAAAGAGTAAAAGTCGTATTAAAATATAAAGATGATAATTCTAAATTATGTTATATGGTTTATGAATACGAGGATGAATATTTTGCTTGTAAGTATAAAGATATTTTAGGAGAGGTCGAAATTGATACGGACTTGACGAGCGAAGAGTTAGAAGCACTACAAAAACTTTGCGACAAAATGGGGGATATTATAGAATGAAAAAGTTGAAAGTTAACAAGAAAGATGCATCTTTTATAAATAAAGAAACTTTTGAAGATAAACTTCAAATTGTTAAGTCGTTCG
Source organism: uncultured Mycoplasmatota bacterium (assembly GCA_947384645.1). GTDB lineage: Bacteria > Bacillota_I > Bacilli_A > RF39 > UBA660 > RUG11867. Next base: position 1,774 of record CANDHX010000034.1, read on the forward strand.
GGGAATGCGTAATAAATAACTGGTTACAGCTGGGAATAACTGTATTTTCTATAGGTACAGTTTTCATATCGGGTTCTTGTCTTTTTGGAGTGGCTCAATCGATTTGTGATGTAGCTAAAGGTCTATCAGCAAATACCGAAACGCCAAATTTAGAAGAGAAAAATGACGAAATTATAAGTCAAATAGAACAGAGTAGCGTTTTAGTTGCGGGCGTTCCGCATACTTTAAAAGACGATTATGTTTTAATAGATAGAGTAGTATATCACAAAGATGGAACGCAAATCGATTTAAACGGAAGTGACTTGAACTTGTATTTAATCGGAGTAAATATAGATAGAAATACTCTAGAAGCTTTAAATTTTAAAGAAGCTAATTCAAGAATGGCTGGCTTTAATTATTCTTCTATACAAGACGATTTTCTTGAAGAACTGCCAAATACTATCGAAGTGTTGGATTTGAGCAATTGTCACTATATAAAAGACCTTTCTCTTTTGCCTAAAAAAGCTCCAAATTTGAAGTCTCTTTGTTTAAATAATGTGCCTCTTTTAAAGAATTTAAATTTCTTATATGAGCTACCTTTTTTAGAAGAAGTGCAGATATCCGAATCGGCTTGTGTAACTATGGATTTATTAGACTATTTTAAAAGAGCTGGAATAAAAACCAATATTACAGTAGAAGACGTCTTAAATTCTAGAAGAGTAGACGAAATCGTAGAAGAAATAATAAAACCTGGGATGAGCGATGAAGATAAGATTAGAGCTGTAACTTTATACGTTTTAAACAATTTGAGATACGACTTTAGTATGAGTCATGTAAGTAATAGAAAGCCTTTGTCTTGTGCGTTAAACGAGCAAGCAGGAGTATGTGCATCGTATGCCTATTTTACAGCAGTTCTTTTAAATAAAGCTAATGTAAAAGTTATGGAAATAACGAGCGACACTCACGGGTGGAACTTAGTAGAAGTTGAAGGTAACTATAGTTATATAGATACGACAAATATAGACGGCAGCTTTTTCTTCAATAAACTTCTTTCTATAACAGGTTTTACTAAGTATTACATGATGAGTCCAGGTGCAACTTTTACGACATCGATGAGCAATCCAAATGAAGAAGTGACTATCATACCATATGAAATTTTAGAAGATATAAATAAACAGTTAGATGAAGAGTCTATCTTTCAAAAGTATGGAACTATTATCGGAAATGTTGGAGTTCTTCTATGCTATTTGTTAATAGGTGCCATGATAGCAGCTTTTCCATTCGTATCATTTTGGACTTATAAAAATATAAAAGATTTAAATTACTCTATTAAAAAATCATATAATATAAAAAAACTAAATTCACAAAAAAATAATATTAAATAGAGTATCATTTTAACCGGATATATAATCTATTACTAGAGGTCTTTCTTTACTACGATAATTGATTTAGAGTGATGAAATAAGAGATATTAAACGCAGAATGCAAATCATGTATTCTCGTTTTTCTTTCTTTCAAACCACTAAATTTTTTTATAATACAATTGTAAAAAAACTGCAGATAAAGTATAATAGGGATGATACAAATTAAGACAAATTTCACTCTTTCTTTAAGCTATAATTTTTATGGGTGATAATATGAGAGTGAAAGTAATCGATGAAAGCCATGAGAAAGATTTAGAATATTCTATAAACGAATTCTTATCTTCTTCTAGTGCTAAAGTAATCGATATAAAATTCAACGTCGCAATCAGTACTTGTGGAGAAGAACAAATATATTGTTTTTCAGCGATGATTTTATATGAAAGTAGTGAATGATATGAAAAAAAGTGGGTTTGTAGAGGGAGCTATGATTGCAACGATTGCAGTCATCATAACGAAAATATTAGGAATGCTATACGTCATTCCTTTTTATGGTATTATCGGGACACAAGGCGGAGCCCTTTACAGTTATGCCTACAACATATACTCCATTTTTCTAGGCATTTCTAGTGCAGGAATACCTACGGCAATTAGTAAGATAATAAGCGAATACAATACTCTTAATTTAAAAGAAGCCAAGTATCGAACGTTTAAAATAGGAAAAAAATTAATCGGTTATATCTCGATTGCAGGATTTTTAATAATGTTTTTATTCGCCGAATTAATGGCTAAGGTGATAATAGGAGATTTGACGGGAGGAAACTCTATAGCCGATGTAGCTTTTGTCATAAGATGTATAAGTTTTGCAGTCTTAGTAATACCATATTTGAGCGTCACTAAAGGATATATTCAAGGACACAGCATAGTGGAACCGACTAGTATAGGAAGCATTTTAGAACAGGTAATAAGAATATTCGTAATTCTAAGTGGAAGTTTTTTAGCTTATAAAGTGTTTTCGATGAGTTTATCACTTTCGGTGGGAATCGCCATATCGGGAGCGTTTTTTGGAGGTCTTGCAGCTTGTATCTATTTAAGGTGCAAGATGAAAAAAAATAGAGAAACTTTAGGGATAAAAGAATATAAAGTAAAAGACGATGTAAAAGACTCGGAAATCATAAAAAAAGTATTATCCTATTCCATACCGTTTATAATAATAAATATCGCTACATCTATTTACAATTTTACCGATATGGTATTAATCATAAGAGGATTAGACTTATTGGGATTTAGTGCAGTAGATGCCGAATTCATACAGAGTGCAATTACGACGTGGTCTACTAAAGTCTGTATGGTCGTGAGTTCATTCGCCATGGGTATGAGTGTAAGTTTGATACCGAATATAGTGTCGTCTTACGTCAAAAAGGACTGGGTCGATGTAAATAGAAAGATGAATAAAGCCTATCAAATCATATTGACAGTGTCTATTCCTTGCGGAATAGGATTATCGATTTTGGCTACTCCTGTATGGAATGTGTTCTATGGAAAAAGTGTTTATGGTCCACAGGTATTATCGCTTATGGTAATAAGTGCCATATTTGCAAATCTATATTCGATCACTTTTAACACGATGCAGTCCTTGAATAAGTATAAAATCGTATACATAAGTGTGATAGCGGGATTCGGCTTCAACGCCTTACTCGATATTCCTTTGATGCTTTTATTTTCTAAAATAGGACTACCTCCATTTTTTGGAGCTATTACAGCTACGATGTGTGGATATTTGATATCGATTAAAATAGCAACTCATCATTTGAAGAAGAAGCACGATATGGACTATAAGCCGACTCTTTTAATGCTTGCTAAATTAGCAATCCCGACTGTTTTTATGGTTTTAGTGTTATTTTTAGTAAACTCAATAATCCCATTTAATGTTAGTAGTAAATGGGGGGCTATTGTTAAAATAGGAGTCGATGCCCTATTCGGTGGGTGTGTTTACTTGTTCTTCATATACAAAATGGGAATTATAGAACAAGTATTTGGAAAAACGATTATAAATAAAATAAAGAAAAAGCTTCACATAAAAAGGTGAAGCTTAGACCATATACATGTTGTTGTTCGTCGTATAGTCGGTGGTGTTATTAGCTGCTAATTCGCTTTCTAATTTAGAAATTCGAGTGTCTAGTCTGTTGATTTGACGTTCTATTTTAGCAAGGCGACTTTCTAGTTCACTAGAATAATTAGACGTATTATCATAGACTGGAGTCATTATTGGTCCTTGATAAAAGTTACTACTCGATTCTGTAGCCATTGGATAACCACCCATAGCTGGCATATTTGGCATTGGAGTAGTTGGATAGAAGTACGATGAAGCACTTTGATTTTGAAAAAATGCATTTCTGTCTTTTTTCATATCATTTCCTCCTTTATTTTATTATATGTAATGTTAAGTTAGTAGGTGAAACACATGCGTTTGAGAAACGTTAAAAATGCGAAAGAAATTTTAGAAAGTTCAAAATATTTCGTTAAGAATCCAGAAGAGTTTAAAGGAAGTTGGAAGAGCGTATTTAATAATGACAATCCAATAATGATAGAAATCGGCATGGGTAAAGGGATGTTTTTAAAAAATATGGCTAAAAATCATCCCGAATGGAACTTCATAGGTATCGAAAAATACGAAAGTGTACTCGTAAGGGGAGTAGAGAACTTAGAAGAAGAACAGTTAGAAAACGTGCGGGTTATGTGTATAGATGCCAAAGAAATCGAAAACTATTTGTCTTCTGAAGTCGACTCTTTATATCTAAACTTCAGCGACCCTTGGCCGAAAAAGAGACACCATAAAAGAAGGCTTACTCATGAATCATTCTTAAAGGAATACGACAAGGTATTTAAAAGTAATGCCCACATAATCCTTAAAACAGATAACGATTCACTTTTCGAATTTTCTCTCATGAGTCTTTGTAACTACGGCTATAAATTCGAGAAAATCGTCTTAGATTTATGGAATTCGAAAGAAGAAAACATAAGAACCGAATATGAAGAAAAATTTGGGAATATGGGTTTTAAAATCAAATATTTGGAAGCTTATAAAAAGTTAGAGGTAGAAAGAAATCTAAAAAGATGATATAATGTCTTTTGAACGTAGGTGAACTGATGAAAAAAATATTCATTCTCATTCTATTCGTAGTTTTAGTTAGCGGTTGTACGCCGTTAGAGATGAGTTCGTACGATGTTATAATAAGTGAAGCCGTCACGAGCGATGTGAGCATATATAATACTTATAGAAAAGGATATAAGTTCTATCTTCCTAAAGAATTAAATGTAAAAGAAACTTTAGAATATAACGAAGTCATTAAAAGGGGAGAATACGATTTTTATCTCTATATCGATATAGTGGGTTATTTAAATAAAGACGAGATAATATCATCAGAAAGTACAGAGAGCATCTATTTTAAAACTCTAGAACACGAAGGTAAAAAGGGTTATGCCAGAATAAAAAATCTAGAAAACGGAAAATATTTGGTTGAAATAGTTTACAATTATGCTAAAATAGAAGTGATAGTAGATGAAGAAGACATAAAGAAGTGTTTGGCTGATAGCATAATCGTTTTGTCTAGTATCAACTATAATGACTCATTTTTAAACAATTTGAGTGAGGAGAGTCTACTAAATTACAAGGAAGAAATGGTCGACATATTCCACAAAGATACGAGCAAAGAAAGCAGTTCAAATTTCTTACAAAAAATCGATGAATTAGATACATATCAAGGCGAAGAAAAGTTACCAGATTGGGATATTATAAAAGGAAGTGATTAAGATGGGATTGTTTGGAAAGTTAAAAGAAATTCTATTCGACGAAGAAACCGTCGAAATTCCTGTCATCACGAAAGATGAGGAAGAAGCGAAGGCTCCTAAAAAGAAGGTCAAAGTCGAAGAAATAGATGAAAAAACCAAAAGGCTCAACAAAATCGACGATGACGTCATAATAGAAAAAATCGAAACGCCTAAAAGACACGTCAAAACCGAAGAAGATACATTCGATATGCCTAAGTTAAAGGAAGAAGCGAGAGAAGAGAGAAGAAGCTCCAATTTCACTTTTCCGATATTTGGAGATGACGAGAAAGAAATCGTTACCGAGAAAAGGAGCAATTCTACTAAGAAGGTTGTGGCTTTAAAAGACGAAGAGGAAGAAGTCGAAAAGAAAAAGCAACCAGCAAAGGAAGCGAGAAGAGAAAGCGGATTTACTAATGCATACGATTACAGTTATGGGAAATATAAGGGAGACTATAAGTCTAGCAGAGAGAGCAACCACGAATTAATCACGAAGTCTTTAGAGATGAAAGAAGAACGCAAAGCTTTCACTCCTAGTCCAATAATCTCGCCTGTATACGGAGTATTAAACGAAAATTATAAAAAAGAGGACATAAAGAGCAAAAATGAGACCAAAATAGATTATGATAAGAACCGTTTAGATTTAGATAGCGTAAGAAGAAAAGCATATGGCACTTTGGAAGATGAAATAGAAATATCTTTGAGTAAGCCGGAAGAACAAGAAGAAACTTTTGAGATAAAAGATGAAGAAGTAGAAATCTTAAACGACGAAGGCATCAGCATAAACGATTTGCTTATCGATAGTGAAAGCGATGAATCTAATGAAGAGATTATCGAAGAAGCCGAGAATAATCAAGAACTTTTAGAAGAAGCAGTCGACGAACAATTCGACATGGAAGAAGAAGTAAAAGATAAACAAAACGAAGAGGATATAATACCTCCTAGTCATAAGATTGGAGTAGCCGAAGCGAGAGAAGAGAGAAAACCTATACCTCGCAAAGAAAGAAGTGTGTCTCCAGTCAAAAAAGATGAAAGTGTTCATAAGGAAGCTATTGGAGAAGAAGATTTATTCGATTTGATAGATTCGTTATATGAAGGAAAGGATGAAGAATAATGTTAGAGTTTTTGGAAGTCTATTTGCCTATCGTAATCTATGTTTTGTTGATTATTTTATTGGTAATTGGCATAGTATTAGGTGTAAGAGTACTAAGTGCTATGGATAAAGTCGATGAAGTCTTGGATAACGTCGAAAAAAAAGTAAACAGCCTAAATGGTCTATTCGGCGTAATCGATTTTACAACCGATAAAATTTCAGCTTTTTCCGATAGGGTTGTCGATTTAGTTAGCGGATTTATCGGAAAAATAGGCAAAAGAAAAAAAACTAAGTACGTAGAAAGTGAGGATGAATTTTATGAGTAAAGAAAAGAAACACGGATTAGGAACATTATTAGCAGGCATGGGAATTGGTGTAGGTCTAGGAGTGTTGTTTGCTCCTCAAAGTGGAGAGAAAACGAGACGTGACTTGAAAAAGAAAATGGACGAGTTGATTGCTTATCTAAAGGGATTAGACTACAACGAAGTAAAAGACAATTTAATAGAAAAAGTCGAGAATTTAAAGCAGGAATTAGCAGATTTAGACAAAGAAAAGGTTTTAGAAATAGCTAAAATAAAGGCAGAAGAAATCAAAACTAAAGCTGAAGAACTTTACGAGTCTGCTGTTGCTCAAGGTAAACCAGTAGTAGAGAAAGCTGCTAGGGATATAAAAGCTAAGACTGTCGAAGTTTTAAAAGGTATGATTGCAAAACTCGAAGAAGAGGAAAAACCTCATAAAAAAATTAAAAAAGCCTAATCGAATAGAGTCCTTCTTTTGAGGGGCTTTTTTTATGCTACTTATTTGACAAGTTCAATTATTTGTGCTAGAATAAGCACCATTTAAGGGGGTTTTATTGTGAAGGATAAGTTTAATAAGTTAGTATATCAGCTTAAAACAGGGATAAATTCAAAAGAAGTTGAAAAGAATGCTGTAAAAAGGAGCTTAGAAAAAAATATTAAAAGAAATACTTCCCTATCTTATGAATGTAAGGAAGTAGATAAGGATATCAAATCTTTGGGTAAAGAACTAAAAACGTATGCCAATTACCGCATTTTAAAAGTTCTTTATCCTGTATTGTCTATTTGTACAATTGGTGCATATCTTTATGTTTTAACGACTTGTGCTTCGTTTATCGGATTAGGTCTTATAGGAGCATCTCTACTTAAAAATGTGCTCTTTGCTAGCATCGGTGCCCTAGACATTGCAAGTTCTAGTTACTTAGCAGCAAAAATCCAAATATCTTTGGGGAGAAGTTTAATAAAGAGCAGAAATGTATTTAAAAAATATTCGTGTATAGAAGACATAAAAAGCGTTATTTTTTTAAAAAAAGAGAAAAAGAAGGCACTAGAATTAGAAAGAGCTTTGCTCAATGCCAGCAAAGACGTTCTATCAAACAGACTTTCTTCTATAGATGAAGAAATAAAGAGTTTGAATGCGAGATTGGATTTTGCCAACAATAGATTTGCAAACGATATCGATATAAAAGATAGTTCTAATTGCATTTATGAAAATACAGAAAAAGACAATGTCAACGAGAGAGTTAAAGAAATAGTTTTAAGTTATAGAAACGGTTTCGTCATGAAACCTAGAGTTAGAAGATAAGGAAGAAGAGTATATATGAATTCTAACTTTAATGAAATGATTAAGATTTTGAAAGCAAGTATCAATTCAAAAGAAAAAGAAAAAGAGAGCACTGAGTCCAGTTTAAAAACTTTATCTGATATAATCGATTGTGAAACTAGAGGTCGAGATGAACTACAAGGTGAAATACTCGAGTTAGAAAGCGATGCAAATGGCTATGAAAAGTGCAAAAAGGTTAATATTACCAGTATTTTAGCTTTATTAATCGAAGTATTATGTACTTTATATGTTTTAAAGACTTGTGCTCCAGTAGGCTATCAATTTTTGAAAGATTTTAAGACTTTAGCAGATTTGGTATGGTTCTTAATTCCAAGTATCGGTTTTATAGGAGCTTCGGCTATTTGTTATAAATCTACAAAAGCGACTTTTAAAATTTTTATGGATAATCGCAAATTACAAAAAAAATATGCAAGCCTAGAAGAGCTAGAAAAGAAGCTAGCAGCTAAAAGAGAAATGAAAATGGTGATCGATAGAAGGATTGCTATGTACAATGCCAATAAGGAAGGTTTAGAGAGAAAATTAGAAAAAATAGAATTCGATTTAAATACTTTACGTAAAAAATTGGACGAAACGACTAATTCATTCGTTCATGCAATGTCGACTTTAGAAGATGAGCATTTCGAAAGTATGTTAAACGAAGCTTACCTATTAGGACAAGTTTCAGAAGGTTTTGCTGAAATAGAAGGAGAAACACAAAAAGGTTTTTCTATTCAGCCTAAAGAGCAATAGTAATTATTTATATATAAGAAAAGAAAAGTTTGTATGAAAACTAAATTTGATAAAATGTTTAATCTTTTTAGAAAAAGATTAGACGCAAAAAGAGAAGAAAAAATAATTACAGAAGAGAGCATCAAATCTATCGATTCTAAATTGGAATCAGCTAAATATAGATCGGAAGAGCACACGTCTGAACTCCAGTCACAA
>CANDHX010000035.1 GCA_947384645.1 uncultured Mycoplasmatota bacterium
TTCCTGAAACGTTTAAAACTATTAGATGGTATTTACTTGAATACATTAAAATAGAAACTCTTGTTATACCGGATAGTGTAGAAACAGTAGAATATTATAGTCATCCAAAAATCACAAACCTTCAAATATCTGATAAATATGAACACTCAAATTATTTTTGTTTAAAATACGGAAATGTAGAAACTCTTACAATAGAAAATCATGGTATGAATAAACAAACATCTCATGTCGGAGCCCTTAATATTTTGAGAAGTTTAAAAAATCAATATATAAATTTGAATAAGACAAAAGTCGTTATATTAGGAGTCCCACTTACTCAAGAAGAGATGCGAGAAGCAGAAAACCTATTTCCAAAAACTTCAATCGCCAATGAACAGAAAGCGAGCAATCGCAAACTTTCACTTAATGATGAAACGTGGTTAATCCATGATGGACTTTTATTAAAATATTATGGAACAAATCCAAATGTTATAATACCTGAAGGAGTAGTCAAAATATCATCCGAAGCTTTTATATCTAAACCAATCAAATCGATATATCTACCCTCATCAATAGAAACTATAGATAGCGGGGCATTAGCTATTAAAACACTTAAGAAAATTGAAACAAAGCTAGGCTTAAAAAGAATTGATGAATACGCCCTTGCCCATACAAAACTAAGGAGTTTTACTTTTCCAAGCAAATTAAAAGATTTTGAACCTAGTGCCTTCCAAGATACCAATTTAGAAGACGTATCTTTCTACTCTTCATCGATAAATAATATAGAAATCTTTAAATCAATTTTCGAAATGTCTTTTTGTAACTCAATAAAAAGGATAACTGTTATTGACGATGATGGAAATGCTTTAAAATTTTATAATGAAATTCCTAAGTGTAAATTAAAAAATATTAGTGAAATTCGTTTTATAGGTCTCAATCTAACCAGAAATGAGCGAAGACAAATAATGAAAAATTTCCAAAATTGCCACCCATCTAAAATAATAAATGTCAAATGCCAGCAAGATGAAGATTTATTTCTTATAGACCCGGCCACTATAAAAGACGAAGACATCAAAGAAATCATTAAAAAAATCAATAAATATTTATCTAAATTTAAATCAAGACTATCTAATAAAATCTCAAATCATATAAGAAACTTATTATTTGAATATACATTATCGATTAAAAATTATGAGCCCAGATTTTTAAACGATGATGAACCAAATTTGACATTAAATAAAACTGACGCACAACTTTTAAAATCCGATCTACTAAAAAGATTAAACTTTATATTAGAAAGATTGAAAAGCTATATAGAAAATAGTGTCAATAATACGCTTCAAAAATATCTTGAAATATTAAAAAGTAATCAACTAGAACCAAAGTCAAAGGAAACCGCAGAAAACAAACTTAAATTTATAAAATTTATTTCTCAAAAATGGCAATGTGATGTTTTACTAAAAAGAATTAAAACAATCATCGAAGAAGAAAATGCTAAACAAACGGATGTAAAATATTTTCTCGAATACAGTCCTTTTGAAGAAAGTAATTCTATCGAACATATCGATAAGAAAATCGATGAAATTTTTCAACAAAGTATTAGTTTAGATAAAATATTGACGAGTTTAAAAAATCGAAATAGTGGTATTGGACTGATCGTAGAAAACATGAATCGCTTAATTTCAAGACTTGATAATCGCAACAAAGAGCATTTTAAAATGCTACCAAACAATTTACAACAAGAAGCAATAAGAATAGTAACCACTTATCCAATAGAAAAACACGTCACAATGCTTTTAGAAGAAATAAAAAAAATATCAAATAAAATATTTAAACTAGACTTTGTTCTACTTCAAAGAACAGCTATTAAAGAAGAACTAGCGAAAGGTATAGACCATATAGAAGTCTCAACTGATTTTAACTCAAGTTCTCCAATAACTTCGCTTTTATTAGAAATAAAATCTCTTCTAGCATCCGATTTAATCAAAGAGCAAAAAAGAAAAGAAGGAACCATCAAAGTAATTGCTGTTTTAAAGAAGTGGGTTGAAACTCTCGACAATTGGAACGATGATAAGCTTAGTGAACTTCTAACATCTACGAATGAAAATGTACCCGGCTATTCTTCTAATAACTGGGCCGAGCATTTCGATGAAACAACTATTATAGTACTACTTATTCTTAGAGATTTAAGCAACATAAAAATAGGCTTAGAAAATTATATTAAAGAAAAGGAATATACAAAAAAATTATGTCTTTAATATATTCTTTACACTCTTTCATTAAAGACACTTTAATAATCACATAATATATATTGAAAAATATAGAAAATCTGTTAGAATTAGCCTTAGAAAGAGAGACTCTTTATGGAAAGAAGCATCGAATTCTTAAACGAACTGAATTTAGACAAAAACGACTACATCGTAGTCGGTTGTTCAGCTGGACCGGATTCGATGTGTTTATTAGACTTACTATATCAAAACGGATATAAAATAGTCTGCACTCATATTAACCATAATATAAGAAAAGAAAGTGCAAAAGAAGAAGAATTTTTAAAAAAATATTGTAAAAAAAGAAATATAGATTTTGCTTTACTAAAACTCGAAAAAAGCCATAACCAAGACGAGTCGTATTACCGAAAAAAAAGATACGAATTTTATAAATCAACCGCCGATAAATACAAGACAAATATTATTGCAACTGCTCATCATGGAGACGACTTAATAGAAACAATTCTCATGAGAATAACGAGGGGTTCTAATCTTAAAGGTTACATGGGTTTTAGTAAACTTTGGCAAGAAGAAAAATACATATTCCTTAAACCTCTTATATATTATACAAAAGATGAAATCATGTCCTATGACGAAAAAAACCGAGTTACATATTTTCTAGACAAGACAAATGAAGAAGACTCGTACACTAGAAATAGATTTAGACACCACATCTTACCTTTTTTAAAAAAAGAAGAACCAAACATAGCAGCTAAATTTCTGAACTTCAGCGAGGAGCTCAATAGTGCCTGCACTTATCTCAATAAAAAAGTACAAGAATCCTTCAAAGATAACTATAGAAACGAAACTCTAGATTTAAACAAATTTTTAAAATTAGATGAATTTATCCAAAGAAAAGAACTAGATTATATTTTAAGTATCACTTATAAAGACGATATAAATAAAATTAGCTCGGCACACACAAAAAAAATTATAGAACTTTTAAAAAAGGAAAAGAATTTTAGATACAACTTGCCAGAAAAGCTCATCTGCTTTAGAGAATATCAAAAACTGTATTTTAAAAAGGAGACGTGCCAAAAAGAAGATTTCAAACAAATTCTTACTTCAAAAATTACTTTAGAAGATGGAAGTACGATTGAAATAATTAAAAAAAGCGACGAAGAATCTAACGATGTCATAAGATTGAATAGCGAGTCTATAAATTTACCAATATATATAAGAAATCGCCGAAATGGCGATGCGATAGAAGTAAAGGGTTTTAAGGGAACGCAAAAAATAAAAAAAATAATGATTGATAAAAAGGTCCCACCTTCCATTCGTTATACATATCCAGTAGTAGAAGATAACAAAGGTAACATATTGTGGCTTCCAGGACTAAAGAAAAGTAAATTTGATAATGAAAAAAATGAAAAATATGATATAATACTTAAGTATACAAAAAGAAAGGAATTAATTAATGAAAAAAAATAATCCAAATAATACTATAAAATCACTAGCGATGTATGGACTTTTACTAATCGTCATGTTAGGTGCTGTATACTACTATAGCATATCTCGCTATGAAACTCATGAATTTTCATATGACGAACTACTTGAAAAAGCTCAAGAAGGAGAAGTAGACAAAATAAAAATAACACCTAAAGCCGCATCTGGAATTTATGAAGTCGAAGGTAATCTAAAAGACTATAAAAAAACCGAAAAGTTCGTTGCCGAAGTTCCGTACTCTGAAGTTGTACTAGGTAAAATATTATCATATGCTGACTCTACAGAGTTTAAAGTGGAAACTGTAAAAGACCCCGGCAACAGTGCTATTTTAGCATTTGCTATAAACGTATTGCCGATAGGTATTTTAGTAATCGCCACAGTATATTTGTTTTCAAAGATAACTGGTGGAAACAACAAATCCATGGACTTCGGAAGAAGCACAGCTAAACTAAATGCCGATGGTGGTAAAGTTAAATTTAGCGACGTTGCAGGATTAAAAGAAGAAAAAGAAGAAGTAGAAGAACTTATAGACTTTCTTAAGAATCCTAAAAAGTTCCAAAAACTTGGAGCCCGCATACCAAAAGGAGTTTTGCTAGTCGGTCCTCCAGGAACAGGAAAAACGCTTTTAGCAAAAGCAGTTGCTGGAGAAGCAAATGTTCCATTTTATTACATCAGCGGTTCGGATTTCGTAGAACTATTCGTAGGTGTAGGTGCAAGCCGTGTAAGAGATATGTTCAAAGAGGCCAAGCACAATGCTCCATGCTTAATTTTTATAGATGAAATAGATGCCGTCGGACGTCAACGTGGAACAGGTATCGGTGGAGGGCACGACGAACGTGAACAAACTTTAAACCAACTCTTAACAGAAATGGATGGATTTGGAGCAAACGAGGGAATAATCATAATAGCAGCCACTAATAGACCAGATGTCTTAGACCCAGCCCTATTAAGACCAGGCAGATTCGATAGACAAGTAACAGTCAATTATCCGGATTCCGATGAGCGTGAAGAGATACTTAAAGTACACGCCAAAAATAAAAAGTTCGATAAAACTGTAAATATAAGAAATCTATCAAAAAGAACTCCAGGATTTAGTGGAGCAGACTTAGAAAATCTTTTAAATGAGGCTGCATTGCTCGCAGTTAGAAGAAATAAAGCAGCCATCACTATGGATGAAATCGACGAAGCGACCGATAGAGTCCTAATGGGTCCAGCTAAAGTAAATAGAAAAATTACAGAAAAAGAAAAACGCTTAGTAAGTTTACATGAAGCAGGACATGCTGTAATCGGATTAAAATTACAAGATGCTCAAGAGGTACATAAAATAACGATTATACCAAGAGGTGTAGCTGGTGGTTACACTATGATGCTACCTAAAGAGGAACACATGAACTTGGCAACAAAAAAAGAACTATTAGCTCAAATAACGGGGCTTCTAGGAGGTCGTGTTAGTGAAGAGTTGCTGTTCGGTGAAATAAGTACTGGGGCAAGTGATGACTTTAGCCGCGCTACTAAAATAGCTCGTGCTATGGTAACCGAATATGGTATGAGCGATTTGGGTCCAGTTCAATTAGAATCTAAACAGGGTAGCGTATTCTTAGGAAGAGACTACGACAAAGCTAAAAACTTCTCCGATCAAGTAGCTTTAGAAATCGATACAGAAGTTAGAAAGATAGTTGAGGCTTGTTACAAGGATGCTACTAAAATAATCAAAGAAAATAAAGATTTAGTAACTCTAATAAGCGATACGTTAATGGAACACGAAACGATTACTAAAGAAGAAATCGATGAATTAGTGACAACTGGAAAACTTTCAAAATACGAAGACAATACAATCAAAGAAGAAAAAGAAACAGAAAATAACAAACAAGAAATTAATGAAGATAAAGAGTAGGCGAACAGAAATAGCCTACTTTTTTGCATTTAATAATAAAACCAGTTTGCAAGCAATATAATGTGTGATAATATATTGCTAGAGTAAACCTAAAGATTTATCATATAGGATTTATAAAAAAATTATAAAAAACAAATAACGAAATTAACGGAGATACTCAAACATATAAGAAGGGACCTGAATAATGAAAATACTGGACCGAAAGAAAAGGCTTGCAATTGAAGTATATCTATTATTTTCTGTATTATTATTAGGAATTTTTATATCGTTTGCATTTTTTACAAGAGTAAACAATAATGACAAACATAAAACCAGCTTTGAAACTGGAAATATGCGACTACGATTTGCAGATAACGATAATGGGATAAATCAAAGTATAGCTATACAAGAAACTGTAATAAAAAAATTTTTGGTAGAAAATACAGGAGATTTTCCTGCCTCGATTAGTTTAAACTGGGACGAGTTAGTAAACACATATTTAAATGGAAGTTTAACTTATAATCTTTCTTATTCAGAAAGTTTAGATGGAGAATACGAAGTGCTAGTACCAGAAAGCAACGTGCCAGTCACTAATATAGAGTTAGAACAAAACATTTTAGGAGAACTCTCTGTACCTTCGGAAACAACGTACTATTTTAATTTATCTATAACTTTCAACAATTTAAAAGATGTCGACCAAACAAACGATATGAGTGCAACTTTCAGAACAAAATTTTCATTAGAAGACCCAAGACAATACATATACTATAACTTAGCAGTAGACCCAAATGGTGGAACTTGGAAAGAATTCATCAGTACTCAAAACTACAAATTGAGATTTAGAGAAACGATGTCCATAGATAATCCAACCCGTGTAGGACACACTATTGATGGTTGGGAAGTAAGAGGCGTAGCATCATCTATAGAAAACGAAACTTTCCAAATGGGTATGTATGACACAAAATTGATAGCAAAATGGAACATTAATAAATATAAAAGTTACGATTGATACAGGTTCGTCGACTGAAGAAAAAGAAGTCGATTATTTAAGTACAATACCGATAACAACCCCGACAAAAGAGGGACATACTTTCACGGGTTGGGACGTAGTAGGGGGAACCTTTTAGAATAATGTATTGACGATATCGAATCCAAACGATGTGACTTTAACTGCTACATGGCAAATTAACGATTATAAATACATCGTCTATCATAATGAAACAGCACATACAAATACTACTCCATCGAACATGAAAAAAACTCTAGACGCTTTTTATACGGGAAAATTAAATAGCTATGCAAAATATTTACAAGACACAATGTTTTGTCAGGATAGAAGTATCTACTCTGGTACAGGATATGGTACAAGCGACACAGTCTATAGTGGTCAAAGACGATTCGATAATAGAACATTCACAGATATCACTCCAAATCCTACTCTCAAGTGCCCAAATAAAAACGATGCCTATACAGTAAGCGATACTGTGCACGGAAATGGGAAATTGACATATCCAATAGGACTATTAACAGCCGATGAAGTGTCACTTGCTGGAGGACTATATTTTGAAACAAATGAAAAGTTCTATTTGAGAAAAGGACAAGCCTATTGGCTCATGACGGCATTCGACTATACTAGTGCAGGAGCTAGAAACTTTGGGGTAAACATGTATGGCGCTATAGCAAGAGGAGTAACAAATCAAACATCATATGGAGGCGTTGTGCCAGTAGTAAACATTAAACCGGAATATGCCTTAAAAATGTCTGGAAATGGGTCTAAAACAAACCCTTATGTTATAAGTTAATTAAATGGTATAAAAGCCATTTTTTTAATGAATTTAATGTTAAAAAACAAAATCATTTTTGATGAAAAAAAATTTATATTTAATTTTACTTTAACATATTTATATGTTAAAATAGTTTAGAAATATACATATTGAAGGTGTGGTATTAAAGATGGCAAACATTATTTCTTTAGTTAATCAAAAGGGTGGCGTTGGAAAAACTACGACGAGCATAAATCTCGCCGCATCATTAGGAAAAATGGGTAAAAAAACCTTAATAATAGATTTAGACCCTCAAGGAAATGCTTCTACTGGACTTGGAATAGATAAGGGCTCAGTTACCAAAAGCATATACGAAGTATTAACTAACAGATGTGAAGTCAAAGATGCAATAATCAAAACAAAATTTACTAAACTACATATCATACCTGCCACAATCAACCTAGCAGGATTAGATGTCGAATTAGTTCAAATGGAATACGAAAATCCACAATTCAAAAAAAATACTCAGCTAAAGACGATTCTAGAAAGCATCGACGCCTCATTCGACTACATCATCATAGATTGTCCACCTTCACTAGGACTCAATACTATGAATGCACTTGTCGCAAGCAATTCGGTATTAATTCCTATCCAATGTGAATTCTATGCCCTAGAAGGAGTAGCACAAGTACTTAGCACAATCATAATGACACAGACAAAATTAAACCCCGACTTGACTATCGAAGGAGTTCTACTAACTATGCTCGACTCTAGAACAAACTTGGGATTAGAAGTCGTCGAGCAAGTACGTAAATTCTTTGGAGACAAAGTATTCAACACGATCATCCCTAGATTGATAAGATTAGTAGAAGCTCCTAGCCATGGAGAACCCATCTGTGAATACGACCCAAATTGTAGAGCTACAGAAGCCTATCTTAACTTAGCAAAGGAGGTTATAGAAAGAGATGGAAACTAAAAGAAAAGCTTTGGGCAAAGGACTAGAAGAACTCTTTAGTAGTGAAAACTTAAACTTCGATACAGTCGAAAAAGAAATAATCGAGTCTGCCTCCGATAAAGATATCAAAAACATTCCACTTCAAGAAATTAGAAGCAATCCTTTTCAACCAAGAATAAATTTTGACCAAGAAAAACTAGAAGAACTAGCAGCTTCCATTAAAGAACACGGATTATTTCAGCCGATTATAGTCAAAAAAAGTATAAAAGGATATGAACTCGTCGCAGGTGAAAGAAGAACTAAAGCTGCAAAGCTAGCTGGATTTACAGAAATTCCGGCGATAATAAAAGATTACACCGATGAAGAAATGATGGAAATAGCTCTTCTAGAAAACATCCAAAGAGAAGACTTAAACCCCATAGAAGAAGCAGAAGCCTATGATAAAATACTCAAAAAAACATTTTGTACACAAGAAGAACTCGCTAAAAAAGTATCGAAAAGTAGAAGCTATATAACTAATGTCTTAGGGCTTGTTTCTCTTCCAGAAGAAGTAAAAGAACTTGTTGCAAAGAATAAATTATCGATGGCACACGCTAAAATTTTAAGCAAAATGGAAGACCAAGATTACGTTATTTCTCTTGCTTACAAAGTCATAAATAACGGAATGAGTGTCAGAGAACTCGAAGCAATAGCAAGAAACGAAAACATAATCAAAAAGAACAAAATAAGTCGTATCGTTCCGCTCAATAGAATATATTCTGTATATGAAAACGCCATGCGTGAAAAAATAGGAACAAGAGTAACGATATCTGCAAAAAAAGTCACGATACCATTCGATAGCGATGAAGACTTGGCACGCATATTAGAGATAATCAACATCGACGTGGACGGTGAATAAAATGGAAGGCCTAATATCATTTATTTTAAAAAAAGAAGTAATAGGTACTGCTTTGACCATTCTTTTTTCATTTATAATGTACAAAATGCTAATATTTTTAGTAGAACATTCGCTTACTAGAGCTAAAAATGAGTACGAAAGAAAGAAAAAAAGAACGGTAACAGAACTATTAAAAAACATATTAAAAATATTAATAGTAGCCCTAGCTATCATATGTGTTCTCGATTTATACGGAGTCAATGTCAACTCACTAATAGCATCTCTTGGAATTGCTTCTGCTGTCGGAGCTCTTTCTCTACAGGACACGCTTAAAGATATTATAAGTGGTGCTGTAATAATCATGGACAACTACTTTGTAATGGGAGATTATGTAAAATATGATGGCTTCACAGGACAAGTTATCGAATTTGGTTTAAAAACCACAAAAATAATGAATGTCGACGGGGAAGTAAAAATCGTCGCCAACAGAAACATCTCAGAAGTAATAAACCTCTCACAAAAAAAAGCCTCAAACTTAATATTAGCACCTGTAGCCTATGAAGAAAAAATAGAAAAAGTCGAGAAAATACTCGAAGAGATAGTCAAAGAAATACGTACATGGGAAACCATGGATATAAAGGAAACGAATTATATAGGAATAGTCGAACTAAATTCTTCAAGCGTCGACTACGGAATAAGAATATATTGTAGTCCAGGAAAAGTTTGGCAATATAGAAGAGATGTACTAAGACTCATAAAACAAAAATTCGACAAAAATAAAATCAAAATACCATATAATCAATTGGAGGTTCACAATGCAGACACCAAATAAAATCGAGCTAGATGATATAATCGAAATGAAAAAAGCTCACGCATGTGGCACCAAAACGTGGAAAGTGACGAGATTAGGTGTAGACTTAAAACTCAAATGCACGGGTTGCGGTCATGAAATAATGATGGATAGACTCGAATTTAACAGAAAAATGAAAAGGAAGGTGACCACTCTTGACTCGTAGAAAAAAACAAAGAACCGTTTTAAACCCTATAATGGCTTTTGTCATTTTGATAATAGTGACAATTATCTTAAGTGGAATATTAGGAGCCTTTGGCTTATCGGCAAATTACAATTCGATAAATACAATAAGAGGTGATCTAGATACCACAACCGTAATGGTTAATTCACTTTTAAACCTATCCGGACTTAAAATGATATTTAGAACTACTG
>CANDHX010000036.1 GCA_947384645.1 uncultured Mycoplasmatota bacterium
ATTTGCCAAGAAAATACGTACATCAAGCTCTAAAAGATGAACACATTCCTCTTTCCCAAAAAGAACGAGAAACGCTTAACCTATTCTATGGACTATCTGGGTCAAAAACGATGACAAAAGAAGAAATAACTGGATACTATGGCGAAACGGAGTCATCGCTTAGAAAAAGAATTCAAAATGCCATAATTACTATTTTAAAATATACAAATAGAGAAATAAGTGGAACTATACTTTTTGATGAGATCAAAGATTATTTAAAATTTTTTCCTAGATTTGAGAAAACGATTATTATTCTATATTATAAAGAACATCTAAACATATCCGAAATAGCTACACAATTGAGCTTGAGCTCTAACCAAATATCGATAGCCTTAAAAAGAGTGACACTTCTTTTAAAAGACTTCGAACACGGTCTTTTGAGTGGCTTAGACTACGACTACTTATACGGCCATTTAAGTGATAATCAAATAGCTTTTTATGGAGATACACATCTAGCTGCAAGATTGGTAAATCACTTCTTGGAAAGAGGACTTAGCTATGAGGCGATTATCCAAAAAGAAAGTCTTCCTTATAAAAAAACTGTTCTTGCAAAACAGCTGAAAATCATTCTATGCGGTATCTTAAAGACGAAAAACGACATAACTCTTAAAGAAAGATTTACTTCTTATGACGTCAAAAAGTATTATGATGAACATAAAGACCAAATGCCACTTGATAAACAAAAACTATACGAAAGCTATTTGGATAATTGTAAAGAACAGGATGCCATTTTCTCTTTTAATAATCCGATGAGTGAAATAATCGCTTACGACTTAATGATAGATAGTCTTGGACGATTTATTTCCTTAAACGATTTATCTTGCGAAGACATAGAAAACATTTTAAGACGATACGACTCGCACCTATCTTGTGGATGTAAAAAATATTTAGACGAATTTTTAAAAGAAAAGGGGCTAACAAAACCGAAAAAGAAGGAATAATATGAGTAAACAAATCGATAGCATTTTGACTACGGATAATTATAACGATTTTATGCAACGACTTAAAAAAATCAAGACGCCAACTCTTGAAGAAAACGAAGAGCTTTTTTACAGATACAAACGAGGCGATAAAGATGCCTACGAAGAAATCGTCGAAAGAAATATGGGATTAGTAGCATTGGAAGCAAAAAAATATTTTAGCACTGCGACAAGCTATACCAAAATGGACTTAATTCAAGAGGGGGCAATCGGATTTATTAGAGCCCTAGAAACCTATAACCCCAAAGAAGGTGCCCTTTCGAGCTATACAATCCCTTGGATTAGAAGTTTTATTTCAAAAGCTATTAGAACAACCGATAATATGGCGTGTTTTTCTGACTCGTTTAGTATCATGTCGACAAAATTGAATCACTTCATCGATGAATATAAAAAAGAACATGGAGTTGGACCAACAGATGAAGAAATCAAAAGCCAATTTGAAATAACAGACGAAACTTTAAGAATATTTAGAAATCGCAAAATATTTAACATGAGAAGTTTAAATGCTCCTTTAGAAGAACAGGAAAATTCTAACAAAACTTTAATAGATATAGTAAGCGATGAGAAAGACGACTTTGAAGAATTTGTAAATCGAGAAAACGGATTATACATGATAATAGCTTTAAAAAAATATCTGAATCCCTTAGAATATTTTGTATTCTATAATAGAGTATTAAGAGATAGACAGTATACCTTGAAAGAAGTATCAGACTATTTTGGAGCAACAGGAGAATGGGCTCGGCAAACTCAAGTGAAAATTCAAGATAGAGTAAAAAAAATCTATAGAACAGTTCTACCAACTTTAATCGAGAAAAAAGACTTACATTATTTAGAAAACCATAATATCCTACCTTTCGATATGGATTTACTCTATAGATCCATGTTCCTAAGTCCATTCTTAAGTGAAAAAGAAAAAGAGCTTATCGTATTGTGGCTAAATAGAGAAATGAATTATAATAAAAATTACTATGTTCAAAAACTCGGCATAACCGTTGAAGAATTAGAAGAGATGACCCTTAAAATAAAGAGACTTTTAAGCGAACTAGAAAGTTTTAAATTTCTATTGCAAGAATTTATCGATGTTGAAAAAGTAAAATATAAAACACACATTATCAAAATAAATTTGAAGACGTACATTCCACGAGAAAGAGCAAAAGAATTGATAGAATTGTTTTCGTGTAATTTGGTCGATTACCAAACTGTAAATGAACTAATCGATGAAGGATATGTAGAAGATAATTTAGTACCACTCTTAAAGAAGTATTTCTTTACAGGTAAAAGAAAACTTCCGATGAAACGCTGTAATGATGAAGTTAATGCTATAATTTTTGGCTATAAAAGATTTATCGGACTGCCTATCGATACACTTTATGAAACATTTCTAAGACAAAAAAAGAGTTTTACCGAAGAAGAAGAGATGTTTATAAATGCTTATATATTCGAGAAAATCGATGAAAAAACTTTTATACATTTATACCCGTCATCCACAATAGATAAAGAAGCGATGATTACAAAATTGGAAATGCTTGCCTTTCATATATGTAGTAATCGTATGACCGACTTATCCGAAAGTCAATATACTTCTATTCGAGATATTTTAAAGCAAAAAGTCTCATCTGATGAGCTGACCTCGTTAGATTTCCTATACGGTTTTGTGCCAAATACGAAATCTTCATCTATAGATGATGAAATGCGTCTAAGAAATACTGCGATTGAAACCTTCTTGGAAAAATGGGAAAAAGAGCTAGGCGAAAAGACCGTTTATTTAGAATTTTTAGAAAGTGAAGATTTTACTATTGCCAATACCTCTAAAGAAATTACGAAAATGTATCTAGAAGGTAAAACCTATGAAGAAATAAATTCTAAGTATGAAAATGTTGAAGTAAAACGGATAATTAGAAATACTATAGGTCTCATCGATGCTTTGAGAAGTGGCAGCTTAAGAGAAGAAGACAGATATCCAAAAGAAAAAAAACTCGCATTTTTAGAAACCCTAGATGTAGACGAAGAAAGTAAAAAAATAATAAAGATGATAATAGATAAAGTGCCAATACTGGAAATTAAAAGGACAACAAAGACTAGCACTAATCACATAATCAGTTTAAAAACTAAACTATATAACGGTTTAGAAGCATCTACCAAAACTGATACACCAGTCGATTCAAAAGACATCACAATAGAGGTTTCCAAAAAAGTATCCGAAACGTTACTGAATGGACAAGAAAAAGAGTTTCTATCTTTAGCTTTCGGCATCAAAAATGGATATAATCCACAAGGTATCGAATACTCTATCCAAGAAATCAAGGAAAGAATGGGATTAAAAGCTACAACGTATTACATATTAAAAATGCGTTCCATGGCCAAAATAATGAAAGTAAAAAGAGGGTTTTACCAATCGAATTTGAGACTCTTTAAAAAGCAATCTCTAATAGATATAATCGATGCTGGCTTTTTTCTAGCACCTAAAGTCAAAACTGTCGTTACTTTGTTCTACGGATTGGAAGGCACTGCTAAAGAAATAGATGAAATAAGTGAAGAATTAGATATGAGCGTAGAATACGTCACTAAAATCGTCAAAAACTTCAATAGAGATATCATAAAATCGTATAAAGAAAAGATCGATTTTAATATGAGAAGCGAATTAGAAAACGTCTACTATCTGAAATTTTTCACTAATGATGACCGCAACGTTCTAAAAATGTACTATATAGAAGGCTTAGACGAAGAAGAAATCTCTCAAAAAATTGATAAAACAGTCGAAGAGACTAGAAGCCTACTTTTGAGATTGAGATTATCTTTATTTAATTATAAAAACGATATAGAAGAAGTCTTTGACTTCGAACACTTCTATTCTAACATAAATAAGAGTATAGCCTTCATAATTGAACCACGTATCATGAAGAATATAGCTCTTGATTACTTTGTTAAATCGCTTTCTTTAGAAGGAATAATTAAAAAATATAGTCTATCTATGACTCCACAAGACCTATTGAACACCATGTCTAAATTCATGCTCTTAATAAATAAGGCAAGCATCGGTCTTAGTGAAAAACCACTTCCAATAGACGAGATAAGAAAACTATATTTATCTTCATATGATAAACTTTCTATAGACGATAAACTTATCTACTATGAATTCTTTAGACGAGTTAAAGAAAGAAAAATAGATATAAGAAACCGTCCAGCTTTAATAGTTTTAGGTAAATACTTAAAGAGTAAATCTAAATATATCGAAGTGAACAGTTTAAACTTCCTTCAAATATGGAGTTTCCTTGTGAAGTACAAAAGGCATTTAAGCGATGATGCGTTTTCATCGATATGCTTTTACTTCGATATTAAAAGGGGAATGTTCATGTCTGACGAAGATAAAAAAACTGTTCTAAAAACAGTCCATAAAGCGCTTCGTGAAAAAGAATTGCAAAAAGAAAAAAGTGTAGGCAAAATTTGACTTTTCCTACGAAAGTGCTATAATTAAAACATCTCGATGATGAAATCTAAGTAACACATCTTTTTAAGCGAAGAGATTTAGTGGTAGGTGTAAACTAAAGTTAAAAATAGTGTGAAATCTAATTTCGGAGTGCACTTTAATAAGTGCCAGTTGACTCCTGTTAAAAAGTCAAATAGTTATAAATTAGGATGGTACCGCGGTAAAATCGCTCCTAAAAGGAGAGTTTTACCTGCGGTTTTATTATAATTAAAAGAAAGGAAAAGATTATTATGATAGACATCGAACTCATAAGAACGAATAAAAATTTAGTAAAGGAAAACATCAAAAAGAAATTTCAAGATGAAAAACTACCTCTTGTCGACGAAGTATACGAACTCGACAAGAAATATAGAGAAGCCAAAACAGAAGGTGATACTCTTAGAAGCGAAAAGAACAAGTTATCTAGTGAAATAGGTACACTTATGCAACAAGGCAAAAAAGATGAGGCCGAAGCAATCAAACAGAAAGTAAAAGAAGACGCCGAAAAAATCGTTTCATTAGAAAAAGAGGAAGAAGAACTTGCAAGTAAAATTAGAGAAATCATGTACACTATTCCTCAAATCATGGATGAAAGTGTTCCAATAGGTAAGGATGATTCGGAAAACGTCGAAGTAGAACGCTTTGGAGAACCGGTAGTTCCCGACTATGAAATTTCTTATCATGCCGATATCATCGAAGCATTATCTGGAATGGACAAAGAATCAGCTGGAAGGACTAGTGGAGAAGGATTTTATTATCTTTTAGGAGATATAGCAAGACTTCACGAAGCGATGCTCGCCTATGCTAGAGACTTCATGATTGAAGCCGGTTTCACTTATGCCATACCACCTTTTATGATACATAAAGACGTCGTAGAAGGAGTCATGTCTTTTCCCGAAATGGAAGCGATGATGTACAAAATCGAAGGAGAAGATTTGTATTTAATAGGTACTAGTGAGCATTCGATGATTGGACGATTCAAAGGACAAATGGTAAAACCTTCTAGCCTTCCGATAACTCTAACTTCATATTCTCCATGCTTTAGAAAAGAAGGAGGTTCTCACGGATTAGAAGAAAGAGGACTCTATAGAGTCCACCAGTTCGAAAAACAAGAGATGATTGTTTTATGTGAACCAGAAGATTCTATGAAGTGGTACGATAAAATGTGGCGTTTAAGTGTTGAACTCTTTAGAAACATGGACGTCCCAGTAAGGCAACTCAATTGCTGCTCTGGAGACTTAGCTGATTTAAAAGTGAAGTCATGCGACATAGAAGCTTGGAGTCCAAGACAACAAAAATACTTTGAAGTATGCTCATGCTCTAATTTGGGAGATGCCCAAGCAAGAAGACTAGGAATTCGTGTCAAAGGAGAAAATGGAAAATACTACCTACATACTTTGAATAACACAGTAGTTGCAACTCCTAGAGGACTAATTGCTTTAATAGAAAATAACTACCAAGCAGATGGGTCGATTTTAATTCCGAAAGTTTTACAACCTTACATGGGCGGGAAGACAAAAATAGAAAGGAATTACTAATTCTATAGTTCTAAAATATTATTATAACTTAAACTATGCTGAAATAACAGACGCTCAAAAATTAAATAATTACATTAAAAATTTAGTAAAAGATAAAGAAACGTATTATGTATTTTTAGATGAAATTCAAAAAGTTAATGAATTTGAAAAAGCAATTAACTCTTTAAGAATTACAAATCAGTTTAGTATCTTTATTACAGGCTCTAATAGTAAAATGACTTTTTTAGAATTGTCGACTGATTTATCTGGAAGATATGTAAGTTTTAGAATTAATCCTTTATCATTCAAAGAAACTGTTGAAATCACAAAAACTACAAAAGAAAATTATTTTGATTTACTATTAGACATTTTTGAATGGGGAACTTTGCCTCAAAGATTTAGTTTTCAGAAAAATGACACAAAAGAAAACTATATTAGAGATGTTTATGACTCTATACTTTTTAAAGATGTTGTAGATAGATTGGGAATAACCGACATTACATCTTTTAATAAAATACTTCAATATATTTTAGAAACGGAAACAAGAGAATTTTCTGTAACAAATGTATTAGATTACTTGAACAAAAATGGTAATAAAGTTGCCACTGATACATTATATAAATATTTAGAAGCACTTTGTTCGACATTTATTGTTAATCGAGTTTATAGATATGATATAAAAGGCAAATCCGTTCTGAAAACTTTAAATAAATTTTATGCAACCGATTTAGGCGTTAAAAAAATTAAAACAAATAGTAAAGAAATTAACTATTCACAAGCTTTTGAGAACATAATATATAACGAACTGATTAAAAAAGGCTACGAGGTTCTTATAGGAAAAATGAGTAATGGTGAAATAGATTTTATAGCGTCTAAAAACAACGAAATTAAATATATCCAAGCAAGTTTTGATTTATCTAACGAAGAAACTAGAAATAGAGAATTTAATGCTTTTAATAATATTAAAGATAACTACCCTAAATATGTTATTTCAACTAATAAGGAAGATTATTCTCAAAATGGAATAAAATACATCAATGTTTTTGATTTTCTAATGTATGATGATTTTTAGTTGACTCTGGTGTAAATTGAAACTATGAAAAGGTTGAAACCTCTAGAGGACCAATCGTCTTAATAGACAATAACTACCAAACCGACGGATCAATTTTAATTTTGAAAGTTTTACAAACTTATATGAGCAGGAAGATGAAGATAGAAATAAAGATTTTTATATAAGAGGAATTAAAGAATATCAAACAAATAATGAAAAAGGATATTTAATTGAAACTTGTCTAAATAGTCAAGATAATTTTGCAAAGATGGTCGATTATTTTTTAGAAGATGATGAATAATTTGACTATTCTTATCGATTAAATTTTAATAAGCATATTATAAAAATAATTATGTAAAATAAAAAAAAGAAGAGAGTGATATTTATGAACGAAATACTATCGACTATTAAAAAAATATTAAAAATTGCATTTTTAACCATTACGATTCCCTTTTGGGGACCATGGAAACTATTATACGGATTTAAGAAAAAACAAAAAGAGAGTTATGCTTTAAAACCGCTAGTCAATACATTGAAGTTTTTTGTATTCTTAATAATAATCGTCTTAGAATTCTTTGCCTTTCACAAGGTACTTTATTCTCCACTTACGTATCCCATAACGAGAAACTCAGTAAGAAGCTATTACTTAAATGGAAGCAAACTAGAATTAGAAGGAATCGACAAAGACAAAGTTGACGACTTCGATAAGATGTTGTCTTATATAGATACTTGGGAACTAGACGAAAAGAACAAGATGAACGTCATATTAAACTCAAATCTCATGAAAGACGTGCTTAAATATACAGATAACACCACAATCTACTATATAATAGATAAATTCAATAATGAGGAAAGTTTTAGAAACGATTTAAAAACATTTATTAAAAACATCGATAAAAATCTATCCAGATTCATAAAAGAAATACCGGATAAAGACATGGAAAGACTCAATACTTTCCTAAACCCTATCATAGCTGTTTCATCTTGGGCAATCGACTATGCAGGAGCTTTAAACATCGGTGGAGCTGTATTCGATTGGGCAGTAGATAAATATAGCATTCGAGAAAAAAGCCTTTCGGTATCTGGTACAGATTTAGAAAAAGGAATTAAAACAGGTAAAGACTTCGATAAGGGTGCATCTCTTAAAACGGTCACAGATTACTGGAAATAAAAGTTAGGAGTTATTTATGGCAAGCAATATAGAATTTATAAACTTCGTATGTGAAAGATTAAATGGATTAGGCGAAGTCACTTACAAAAAGATGTTTGGAGAATACATGGTCTACGTAAACTCTAAACCCGTAATTACTGTATGCGATAATATAGCATATGTTAAAATTCTAAAGGAAATAGAAGAACTAATGGTAAATAGTGAAAAAGGATACCCTTATAATGGAGCTAAAGAACATTACATTCTCGACATAGAAAACGAAGAGCTCACTAAAAAAGTCATATCTATTTTAGAACAAATCACGCCAATTCCTAAAAAACGAAAGAAAGCAAACTAAAAAATTTGCTTTTTTTAATTTGAAGTTGCATATATTTAAAAATAGAGAAGAGGATATTATGCGAAAAAAAGAATTCGACATGGAAGACGCCTATTATGCTGCGAATAGACTAGGCGTAAAATTCGACAAATTTACTAAAGAAGAATGGTTAGCTGGTATCAATATCGAATTAGAACACGGAACAGTTGATCCTAAAACAAATGTTACCAATGATGATTTAATAATGACTGCTAAAATAGCTCTAGCACACCTAAACGAACACTCTAATTATTATAATAAAAAATACGGCCTAGAAGCTTTTGAAAAATTTTTGGAGACTAAAGAAGAAAAATAATACTTTCATTATCTTTCATAAAATGCTAAAATGAAAGTATGAAATGAGGAAATTATGGAAGATATTTATAGAGCTACAGAAGAATTTAAAAAAAGTACTAAAGGTATTAACTGGGAATCTTCAGCAACTCCTAAAATAGTTGAATATTGGCAATTGAGACTTAATAACAATTTAATCTTACTATCCAATCCAAATTTAATAAATGCATTAGGCATTGACCCCACTGGATTATTAGAAGAAACAAAAGTGTTATTAGAATATAATAAATTAGTTCCTATACCCGATATCTCAAAAACACCAATGCAGGAAAGAAAATGTCTATTAAAGTAAAATAACAAAAATAATAAGAATATTAAAAAATTACAAGAAAAGAATTTACGATAAAAATTTGAATATAATATATAAATGTATACTAATTGACATTTTTAGAAAAATATATTATATCATTACCACTACTTTAAAAGTGGTGCAAATGTTTTTCGCTTCCAGGTGGTGCGACTAATAAATAATCCTAGTTGAAAATACGGACGACTTCATTGAAAGATGGAGTTTTCTTTTTTGTTAAGATATATTTATTATGGAGTTGATACATATGGAAATAAAAATTGGGTATTTATATCATATAAAAGATGAATAATTCGATGTTGTTGATGATAAAACCTTAATGCAAAACCATGAAAAAGGCAAAAAAAGACCAACTTATTTTACTATAAAGGATAAAGAAATATTATGGTTTATTCCTATAAGTTCATTAGAAAAATATATAGATCACATACATACAGTAGATGGAATTCCTCTAAAAGTCCCAACTGATTTACAAAATGAAATCAAAAATTTATTTAAAAATATGATAGGTTTAAAAAAGAGAGGGATTAACATGTTTTTTACTTATATAGATGACTTAAAACAAAAATGTTAAAAGAAATATAACAAACTTTTAACTACTAAATATGTTAAAAAAGATTTATTTTTAAAAAATAATGTGATACCATTTTTATGGTAGGGAATACTCTAGAAAGAAGGGAAATAAAAAATGGAAGGACAAGAGAAAAGTTCAAAAACAAAAAGAGCAATAGTACTAACGCTTTGTATAGTAGCAATAGTATTTGCATGTATATTGGGAACGTATGCGTACTTCATAATAAATGTTAATAA
>CANDHX010000037.1 GCA_947384645.1 uncultured Mycoplasmatota bacterium
ATCCTTTTGAAAGAGGAATATCTATAAAATACTTATTACATTTACCGGGAATGATAAGCTGAGTATTCATAAGCTTTTGATAATCTTCTTCACTAAATTTCTTTAAATCGACATATATTATATCTATCGATTGCTCGGCGGCGACCTCTTTAAGAATTGGCATACTTCGCTCACAGTAAGTACATCCCTCTTGTCCCAAAACGATGTAGACATTTTTGTCGCCACTCAAATAGTTATCCAATTCGGCAAAAGTCTCGACTTCCTTTAAACCGGGATTTGAACTTTTCTCAAGCTTGGCGACTTTTGGAATATTCGCTTCTTTTTTTTCGACATCTTCTTTAAGTTTTTTATCTGTTTCAAAGACTTTATCTACTTCCTCCATTTTTTTATATTGATAATAAAATCCTGTCACCCCTACTAACAAGACGATTAGAAAAAGTAAAATTGTACATACTATTTTTTTATTCTTCATATAAATCACACTATAATATTATCATTTTTCTCTTTAAAAGGCCACTCTTTTTTACCATATACTAGAAATTGACATAAATAATACTTAACATTATAATTGTTTATAGGAGGAAACTCTCATGTTTAAAGAAATAGAAGACGAAAGCGTAGTAATAGTTAAAGACGGCCAAAAAGAAATATTTTTAAAAAAAATTAGGACTAATACCCTTCAAAACATAAAAGTTATTGAATTAAATGAATTCAAAAAGAAGTATTTTTTCGATTATACAAACGAAGCAATATATCACGTACATAAAAAATTTAACGTAATAAAAAACATTGCTAAAATTTATATCGATTATCTTTATTATATAGACGAAAAAACATCTATAGACGACACAAAAATCGAACTACTTTTCAAAATCAAAGATGAACTAGTAAAAAACGATTTATTGATTACTTCCCACTTATTTAAAAACTACATTGAAACCCACACCATAATAATATACGACTTAAAAAATATAGACACATTTTATTTAGAGATATTTAAAAAATTGGAAAAAACTACAAAAGTTATATACTTAAACGAAGATCCAGAAAATTTCTCCAAAAAACCTCTCTTTAAATTTTCTAAGGCGTGTGATGAAGTCGCTTTTGTCGCATCAAAGATATGTGAGCTTATAAAAAAAGGAATAGATATAAACGACATAAAACTAACTAATGTTAAAGAAACTCACTATCTCCATTTAAAAAATATTTTTAAAGATTTCAACATACCTCTTTGCCTTAAAAATGAAGAACTTTTAACTAGCTCAATAATAATAAACGAATTCAAAAAAAACTACGAAAAAGACATCGATAATACACTAGAGAAAATAAAGACTTATATTAAAACCGATAGAGACCAAAAAGTATACGATTCGATAATAAAAGTCTTAAATGACTATACGTGGGCAAAAGACCTGATAGAAATTAAAGACTTCGTTTTTGAAGACATAGATAAGATTAAGCTACCTCAAGAAAAACTTCAAAATGCCGTTCTCGAAATCGACTATGCAAACTACATTCCAAATCAAAAAGATTATATATTCTTGATAAATTTTAACCAAGGAATAATTCCTAGTAATAAAAAAGATGAAGACTTCTTAAACGATTCACTAAAGAGCAAATTAAATATGAGCACTTCTATCGATATCAACAAAAAGTCACTTGAAGAAATAAAGACATTTATAAAAAGATGCAATAATTTAACAGTAACCTACATAGATCACGATGCCAAAGGAGAATTATATATATCTAATGCTTATGACGAAAACATATTGACAACTGAAATTCCGGAAATATCTTTCATTCACTCAAATGCCTATAACAAAAAAATTCTTTTAAAAGCCAGAGATGAAAACAAAAAATATGGGACCAAAACAAAAGAAAATTTCATATTGGAAAATCATTATAAAGATGAACCGTATCTGACATATGATAACACTTTTAAAGGCATAAATGAAACCGACTTAAACGAATTTTTAGAAAATAAACTCACGCTATCTTATTCGAGTATGAATACTTATTTTAAATGCAGTTTTCGCTATTACTTAGAATACATTTTGCACTTGAATAAATTTGAAGATACTTTTGAAATAATCGTAGGGAATATATATCATGAAATATTATCTGTAGCTTTCAAAGAAGATTCTGATTTTGAAAAACTATTTCAAAAAAGCATTGAAAATAAAGAGCACGCCTTCACCAATATGGAAAAGTTCTTCTTAAATATCTTAAAAGAAGAATTAGCACTCATTATAGATTACATAAGAGATTCTTATGCTTTTACAGATTTGAATAAAGCTCTTTATGAGCAAAAAATAACAGTTATCATAGACGAAGAAAAAAATATTTCTTTTAAAGGTTTTATAGATAAAATTCTTTATGGCGAATTTTCAAATAAAATCATAGCAGCTATAATAGATTACAAAACGGGAACACCGGATATAAATATAGAGGATAGTCCTTATGGAATAGATATGCAACTTCCAATTTATGCTTATCTAATCAAAAATTATGAACCTTTAAAAGATGCCGAAATCGGTGGATTTTATCTTCAAAAAATTTTAAACAATATAAAAGATACCGAAAAAAAGAAAGCTTTTTTAAAACTCCAAGGTTATTCGAACAGTGACATAAACATCTTAAGTCACGTCGACAATTCGTACGAAAACAGTTCCATAATAAAATCGCTGAAAGTCAGTAAAGTTGGATTTAGTAAATACTCTAAAATGTTAACGAATGACGAAATAGACAAGCTTATAAATATAGTTCATTCAAAAATATTAGAAGCAGGGACTGATATCAAAAAAGCCAAATTCGACATTAACCCAAAAGAAATAGGTGGGAAAATGAATGGGTGTACATTCTGCACCTATAAAGACATCTGTTTTATGAAAAATGCCGACATCGTAAAGCTTAAAAAATTCAAAAAAGAAGATTTCTTAGGAGATGATAAAGATGCCTACGTGGACTAAAGAACAGTTAGAAGCTATCGAAAAAGACGGAACCAACATCATAGTAAGCGCAGGAGCTGGCTCTGGTAAAACAGCAGTGTTGTCCGAACGAGTAATCCATAAATTAAAAAACAAAACTCACATAGATGAACTATTAATTCTAACCTTCACTAAAGCAGCAGCTGAAGAAATGAAAGATAGAATAAGAAAAAAAATAAAAAAAGACTCGACTTTAAAAAAGGAACTAGATGCCATAGATTCTGCCTACATCACGACATTTGACTCCTTCGCTTTGTCTGTGGTAAAAAAATATCACTATCTATTAAATATCAAAAAAGATATCGAAATAACAGATGAGACGATAGTCAGTTTAGAAATGAAAAAAATTCTAGACGGCATATTTGAAGAACTGTATGCCAAAAAAGATATAGCTTTCTCAGAACTCGTAAAAAAATATTGCTTAAAAAACGATTTACAATTGAGAAAAGCTATTACATCATTGATAAAGAAAATAGACGGAATGCTAAATAAGCAACAATATTTCGATTACATAAGAAACGAATTCTTTAAAGATGAAAACATCGATAAATTTATACAAGAGTTTTTAAATCTCGTCGATGACAAAAAAAGAGTTTTATACTTAGAACTCAGTAATGGATACACCTATTTCGAAGACGAATTTATAGAAAAAATCAATACATGCCTTTTACCAATTTTAAATACAAAAACTTTAGACGATTTATATAGAATAGAAAAGCCTAGACTTCCAAGCTTGCCAAGAGGAAGCGAAGAAGAAACAAAAATTGCTAAAGAGAATATTAAAACTGCACTCGATGACCTATTTGAATTAAAAGAATATGGCGACTTAAAAGAGATAAAAGAAAACATAATCTCGACAAAAGATACCGTCTTAAAAATTGTCGATATCATAGAAACTTTTTATACGAGATTAGAAGAATATAAAAAAGAAAAAAATATTTATACCTTTAGTGACATCGCTTCACTTTCGATAAAGATATTAGAAATGTTCGAAGAAGCCAAAGATGAATTAAAAAACAAATTTAAAGAAATAATGATAGACGAATATCAAGATACGAACGATATACAAGAGACTTTCATATCGATGATTAGTAACAACAATGTCTACATGGTCGGAGATATAAAACAATCGATTTATCGCTTTAGAGGTTCAAACCCAAATATCTTTAAAAACAAATACGATACTTATTCGTTAAGCGAAGGTGGATACAAAATAGACTTGATTAAAAACTTCCGTTCGAGAGAAGAAGTATTAAATAACATCAATAAGATTTTTGAACTCATCATGGACGATAGCCTGGGTGGAGCTTCATACAAAGTATCTCACGAAATGATTTTTGGCAATATGGAATATACTAACAAGCGTTCAAACGATGTCGACTATAACTTCGAAGTATTAGAATACGAAGAAGACCCAGAAAAAGAATATTCCAATACCGAAATAGAAATCTTTACTATAGCTGCCGACATTCAAAAAAGAATAAAAGAAAAGATGCAAGTATACGATAAAGACACCAATACGATGCGTCCGTTTTCCTATAAAGATGCCGTCATAATTTTGGATAGGAGCAAATACTTCGACGACTTCAAAAAAATCTTCGAATATAAAAATATACCGCTTACTATTTTACGAGATGGCACCCTGAATACGAGCATGGACATATACATAGTTAAAAACTTAATCGAACTGCTACTTAAAATTAAAGATAATAGTTTTGATACAGAATTCTGCTATGCCTTCATGAGCATCGGAAGAAGCTTTCTATATGAATATAGTGACCAAGAATTATTCGATTATATCACCCTTAAAAAGTTTAAAAATTCTAGTCTTTATAAAGACTTAAATTCTATCGAAAGCATCGCTTCGAAGACGATTAAAGAGCTCATTTTAGACCTCTTAGATATAGCCGATTTCTATAACAAAATATATAAAATTGGCGACTACGAAAACACCGATATAAGAATTTCTAACCTTATAACTTTAAGCAGTAACATGGGTTCTAAGGGCTTAACGATATATGAGTTTAAAGACTATCTAAATGAGATTATCAAAGAAGAATTAGAAATAAAATATGCTGAAGGAAACTCATCTATAGATAGTGTAAAAATATTAACCATTCACAAATCTAAAGGTCTCGAATATCCGATATGCTATTTTGCCGATTTAGACCATTCGTTTAACACGAGAGAACTGAAAGAAAAATTTATAATCGACTCTAAATATGGAATTATTGCGCCGGTATCTTTAGAAGAACAAAACGACGGAGACTCTATTTTAAAACTTCTCTATAAACAAGAATTCTTGATGAACGAAGTGAGTGAAAAAATAAGACTTTTTTATGTCGCTTTAACTAGAGCTAGAGAAAAGATGATTATAGTACTTCCCTATAAATATACGACCAAACTAGAAAAAAATAGAGAAGGTGCGATAGAAGAGATCAGAAGATTGAACTTTAAAAGCTTATCAGATTTTATGTACGGTATAAAAGACTACCTAACGAGCTATTACAAAAAAATAGACACCAACAAAATCGGTTTAACTAAAAACTATCTATACGACAAAAAAGACTCTATAGAGCAACACCTCGAAATAGAGAATACTTTTACTGTAGACGAAATATCGGTTGAAGCAAAAGTATCAGAACATAAGACGTTTTCCAAACACGAAAAAACTCTTTTGGATAAAAACACAAAAGACAAACTGAACTGCGGTACTAAAATTCATGAGATATTAGAATTTATCGATTTTAAAAATCCAGATATGAACTTAATAAAAGATGGATTTATACGCAATAAAGTAGAAGCCTTTTTAAATTGCGAGCTTTTAAAAAATGTAATAGATTCGAAGATATACAAAGAATATGAATTTATATATGAAGAAGCCGGTAACTATTCTCGAGGTTCTATAGATTTGATGTTAGAATACGCTGACCACATCGATATAATCGATTACAAATTAAAAGGGATAGATGACGAAAACTATAAAGACCAACTAATGGGCTATAAAAAATATGTAAAAGGAAATACTTCTAAGAAAGTAAACACTTATCTATATTCGATAATGGATGAGAATTTTGTCGAACTCGATTAATAACTTATTATTGAAAGTTTTAACGTGATGTCTTATAATTCTTATAGGTGAAATTAAAAATGGAAAAATTAGAAATAACAGCCAAACTAAACACTATAAAAGAAAATTTGCTTTCTCTTGCGAGGTCTCTTTGACTTAGACAAGAAAAAAGAACGCATAGCTCTTTTAAAAGATTTACAAAATAATGAAGATTTCTGGAACGATATCGAAAAGGCGACAAAAATCAATAAGGAATTATACACATTAGAAAGTACTGTCGATGACTACGAAGGCATGCTAAAAGAAATCGAAGACGACTTGGAAATTCTACCCTTAATAGATGAGACGGAACAAAAAGAACTAGAAAAAACCATCGATGAATTAGAAAAAAAATACACATCCCTCGAACTATCTTCCCTTTTAAATGGAGAATACGACAGCAACAGTTGCTATTTAGAAATTCATCCTGGAGCAGGTGGTACAGAAGCTTGCGATTGGGCTAATATGCTTTATAGGATGTATACCATGTTCTGTGAAAAAAACGATTACACTTATAAAATTATAGATATGCAAAAAGGAGAAGAAGCTGGTTTAAAATCGGTAACAATTCTCATAAGTGGCTATTATCCATATGGATATTTCAAAGGAGAAAATGGCGTCCATCGCCTAGTGCGTATAAGTCCCTTCGACTCAAATGCAAGAAGGCACACTTCGTTTGCGAGCGTAAGTGTAACTCCCGAAATAGATGATAAAATCGAAATCGATATCAAAGAAAGCGATTTAAAGATAGATGTATATCATTCTAGTGGAGCAGGTGGACAATCCGTCAATACGAGCAATTCAGCTGTCCGCATAACACACCTTCCGACTAAAATAGTCGTTACTTGTCAGATAGAAAGAAGCCAACAACAAAACAAAGAAATCGCAATGCAGATGCTTAAAAGCAAATTATATGCTCTTGAAAAAGCGAAAAAAGACGCTGAAAAAGACAGCTTAAAAGGAAACTCTGTCGACATAAATTTCGGTTCGCAAATAAGAAACTACGTACTTGAACCGTATAAACTCATAAAAGACGTCCGCACGGGATACGAAACTTCAAACACGGCTAAAGTATTAGACGGAGACATACTCTCTTTTATGGAAAGTTATTTAAAGAATAAATAGGAAGTGATAAATGTGAAAAATTTCCAAAAATATGCAAAAATAGTTTTGGGGTGCTTTCTTATAGCCGTAGTATTAAATGTGTTTTTTAAAAACAACGATTTGATACCATGTGGTCTCTTTGGCTTTGCCATTTTGTATAATGAAAAAACGGGCATGGACTTGAGTCTAATTTTGATATTGGCCAACGTATTTTTCTATTTATTCGGACTGCTTATACTCGATAAGAAAAAAATGCGAGGCTGCATTATCCCATTTACTATCATTCCACTTTTTATCTTTATGACGAAGGACTTCGGAAAAATCATAGATTTTGGAAATGCCGATAAATTATTGATTGCTCTATTTGGAGGAGTCTTAATGGGCATCGGCTTCAAATTTATATATAAAGAGACCCGTTATGCAAGTGGCTCGGATATTCTAACGACTATTGCTAAATCGATAACAAAAACGAGTAAGTATACTGTAAACTATATAATCGATATAATATGGATTATATTTGCTGGTTATCTATTGGGAATAGAGAATGCCATGTACACAGTAATTTCAATACTTATAATGGAAACACTAGCTCATAGAGCAAACCTCGGCATCAGCGACTCGAAAGTATTCTATATAATCACCAAAAAAGATAAAGAAGTAAGAAGCTATATCATAGACGAATTGCACTACGAGCTTACCATATTCGATGTCAAAGGCGGCTTCTTAAAAACAAAAAATAAAATTTTGATGAGCGTAATTCCGACGAAAGATTATTATAAACTAAAAGAAGGTATCAAGCTAATCGACCCAAAAGCGTTTATCTCGATTACCGATTCATATGAAGTAATTAATTCAAATAAAGGCGTAGAAAAAATTGCTAAATTATAGAAAATAATTACTAGCAATTTTTTTCATGAAGTGATTTTTTAACAAAAAAAGTATCAAACAGCATATAGTTTAATATGAAAAAATATGTCTCAATATCGATACTCGGTTTCTTATTATTGTCGTGCTTAGCCTTTAAATTTGAACCTATAAATAGCTTCCCTCTCTTTGGTAAATTCATTATCCTAGATCCAGGACATGGAAACGAAGACCCCGGCTCCATTTATAATGACGAATTCGAAAAAAATTACAATCTAGAATTTGCAAGAACCTTAAAAAGGACAATCGAGAAATACGGAGGAACTGTGATACTCACAAGAGACGGCGATTATGATTTAAGTAACCCCAAAGCTCATAGTAGAAAAAGAAGCGATTTCGACAATCGAATAAAACTCATCAATGAAGATGCACCCGATTTATATATATCGCTTCATATGAATTATTTAAACGACCCCAAATACTTTGGTAGTCAAACCTTCTATAGCACCGTTAATTCCAAAAACGAATTATTAGCCCAAAAGTTGCAAGACCGCCTAAACGATTTCTTTAACTTTAAGAAAGATTACAAAAAAATCGGAAACGATAAATATATGTTTTCAAAAATAGAAGTACCAGGTGTACTTTTAGAATACGGATTTATGTCGAATTATAAAGATAGAAAAAATCTAAAAAACGAGAATTATCGAGAAAAGCTTTCGACGGTCATCTGCCAAGGCATAATAGACTATTTCACTTAAATTTCATCGTTTCCTAACATAAATACTGCATAAAGGTACTATCATTTTCTCGTAACTTGTAGTATAATTTTATGCAAGGTGAGACTCATGCAAAAGACGTTTAAAACTATAGAAGAACAGATTTTGATTTTGAGAGATAAAGGCTTAGTTATCGACGACGAAGAATGGGCAAGAGAAATTCTTCTT
This sequence comes from uncultured Mycoplasmatota bacterium, assembly GCA_947384645.1. Classification (GTDB taxonomy): domain Bacteria; phylum Bacillota_I; class Bacilli_A; order RF39; family UBA660; genus RUG11867. Next base: position 9,009 of record CANDHX010000037.1, read on the forward strand.
CGAGAGAACTACTTTTTTCTAAGCGGCTATAGACATCTTTTTATGGACGGACTTCGCTCTAAAAGATTTAAAAGTGGAACTAACTTTAGAGAACTTTATGCCTTATTCAATTTTGATAGACAATTGAGAAATATCATTTTTAAAAACTTGCTTATTATCGAAAATAACATGAAAAGTATATTCTCATATCAGCTATCGAAAAATTACGGTTTTAAAGAAAAAGATTATTTAAAGCCTTCAAACTTCAATACTAGTCCTGAAAAGTCTCGACAGGTAAACGATTTATTGAGAAAGATCAAAAGACAAATTCGAGTAAACGGTGGACAACATGCAGCAACTAATCACTACATGTTTAATTATGGTTACATTCCTTTATGGGTTGTCGTAAAAGTACTATCCTTCGGTATAGTTTGCGAATTATACTCCATAATGAAATCGAAGGACCAAGAAGAAATAGCAGAAATATTTGATATGAAAGTAATCGATTTATTGAATTTCTTACCTATTCTAGCAAACTATAGAAATCTTTGTGCACATGAAGATATTCTATACGACAATAGAACGGCTGCGATGATTGAAACGAATAAATATCACACGATGCTTTCCCTTCCAAAACTAGATGGAGAATATACGTGTGGAAAAAACGATTTGTTTGCTCTAATCATCATTATGAAAC
>CANDHX010000038.1 GCA_947384645.1 uncultured Mycoplasmatota bacterium
GTTGGCTTGATTATTAAGTTTTTATTCGATAAATTTGCTCAATTCTTCCTTAGACATATATCCGATATGTTTTTTGATTTCTTTATTATTTTCTATTACGAACAAGGTAGGAATGCTCATCACTCCCATTTTGGTTGAAAGTTCTGGGTGTTTATCTGTGTTGACTTTAAGAATGTTCAAATCTTCTTTGGCATCTAGTTCTTCTAAAACTAAACCCATCATTTTACAAGGACCACACCAGTCAGCGTAGAAGTCGACGATAGTTCTTTCTTTAGTGAGTTCTATAAAATTGTCGCTATTTTCTAAATGTTTAATCATTTTAAGCCTCCTTTTTAGAATATTTTTCTATTAACTCTTCGACGCCCTGCATTTTTAATTTACCAGAAGCGTGAAGAATTTCGACGTTTTTAGGTTCGATGACATTGTATTTCATCAAAATGTCTAAGCTTTCTAAATTTGCTTTATCTTTGTCTTTTTCGTCTTTATAGTGGTCTGCGACATCGTAAATCTCTTTTAAAGAACTGTAAACCGGTTTTATAGCTTCTCCTAGTATCGGAGTGTCTTCGAGTATCGGATTACCGAACTTACTTTTCGATATAAAATCACGTGTTACTTCGAATTGCATGAATACAAATAAGAGTAAGAATATCATGACAATACCTTCAACTAGTCCTACTAAAATGCCAAGCAGTTTTGACGGAAGTGCAAAGACAAATGTCAACTTTACAATTGTGTCGATAAGTCTTGTCACTTTCAATATCATCTCGTATATTACTAAGAGTATTACTGCCACCATTAGGAAAGCAATAAGCTCATAGATTATGATATTTAAAACCGATATGCCTGATAGTACTCCACCTAGTTTAAAAAAAGGCAACGTCTGATATAAAAAGACTGAAAGAGGGTTTTTTAATAGAAAAGCTAGTACTATGACAGCTATTCCTCCTATAAAAGAAACTCCTTCTTTTAGTACTCCATTTGAAAAACCTTTTAGAATGTAAAATAATAATACTACTATGATTACTATGTCTACTATATTCATAAAATCACCATACTTCCCCTAAATTATATTACATAATTTTATCTAAGACAATTATTTTTTGTAAGAATTTGACAAAATTATAAAACATATATATTATTATAGTATACGAAATGGAGATAATTATGATGAAAAGATACGATTATAGCGAGTGGGAGCAAATCGTTTTACCTATTATCACGAGTGAAGAGTATTTAAAAAGAAAGAGTTTTCGTCATCACGGCGATGTCACGGTGTACGACCATTCTGTAAGAGTCTCTAAAAAAGCTTATCGCATGGCAAAAGCGATGAAAATCGACTATAAAAGTGCGGCAATCGCTGGCATTTTACACGATTTTTATAAAACCCCTTGGCAAGATGTCAAAATCAAACAGCCTATTTATAAGATGCACGCTTTTACTCATGGTAGAAGTGCTTTAGAAAACGCTAAAAACTTTTATCCAGAATATTTAAATGCAAAAATAGAAAATGCTATTTTAAGACATATGTTTCCCCTTACTTTGCCCCCTAAGACGTTAGTAGGTTTTGTCATAACCATAGCAGACAAAGCTTCTTCAATGGATTTTATTACGAGCAAAGAAGCATGGGTTAAGACTTTTTCGTTTTTAAAAAGAGGTTGATTTTATGATGCTTTATTTGGCAAAATTGTTTTTGTGTTTTATATTTTTTTCCTTTGCTGGCTGGTGTTTAGAGGTTCTTTTTGGATTAGTTGTATTAAAAAGGTTTGTCAATAGAGGCTTTTTAATAGGACCTCTTTGTCCTTTATACGGAGCTGGAAGTGTGCTTTTATACGTACTTCTAAAGAGTCTATCTAGTAATCCTGTCGTTTTATTCTTGATGAGCATGCTAATATGTTCCATTTTAGAGTATGCAGCAAGCTTTTTTTTAGAGAAGATTTTTAAAACTCGTTGGTGGGATTATAATAATATGAGATTTAATATAAATGGGCGGATATGTCTAGAACTCATGATACCTTTTGGATTATTAGGTTTGTTTGTCGTGTATCTTTTGTTTCCCTATTCTTTAAAAGTTTTAGATTTAGTTCCTTCAATTGTTGTTTATGTTACAGCTATTATACTTCTAATCGTATTTGTATCAGACGGATTGATATCTTCAAGCGTCATCAAAAAATTTAAAACAGACCCTTTGAATTTGAGAGATACTACTGAAGAAATACACGAATTCATTAGAAAGACATTATATAATGTGAAGAAAAATAAAAAGTGATAAGAGACTTTTTTCTTATCACTTTTTAATTTGTTTAAATAGCTTTTGTGTCTTCTGTTACATCTATTCTAACAGAATCGAGAGTCGCACTTAGGCATGAATTTAATCTTTGATAGCTTTGTTCGTCTAAATCGTCTATGAAGTTGTGGTGATTGTATCCGTTGTCCATAGACCCTAATTTTCTTTCGTCAAAATTCCAAATAGCATAATCGTTTTTAAAGGATGCAAAATCTTTATTAGACGAATTTTTCAGAAAGTCTTTGGCTGCATCTATATATGAACCGCCATTTGATAATATCCAATTCTCTATGCATTCTTCACTTAAAACGTTTCCAGTCTGTTCTAGTTGTCTTTTAGCTAATTCTATGTTGGCTAAAACGAGCTTATATTTTTCTATGTCTTGGCTTCTTATAGAATTTAATTTAGATTCGATTGCCGTTTTAGAGTTTGGCATAATAGAGTATTTTTGGATATCGATTTCTTTTATAGATTTAAGTATATCTTCTATACCAGAGAACAGCAAGTTGTGTGAAAAATGGAATGGTTCATTCGACAAATACGTTATACCGTTTATTTTGTTTCTCAACATGTCATAGTCTTCAATTGTAAATAGGACTCTTCCTTTAGTGTCTATTACAGGTATATAAAATCCGTTTAGTGCTATTTCTAAACCAATTCGCTGGTCGAACTCTCTTACTATAAAGCAATCTATTTCAGATGAGGCTATACCCGTCCTAAGACCATAAGTACCTGTTTCATTTTCGTAAACTTCTAATTTGTTAATGTCTTTTGGCAATTCTATTGTATCTTTTCTCGTCTCTACAAATCGTTCATCATTTTTAAAGACTACCCATAAAGAACCCACAGCATGCGATTCCATGTCAGCTATGGTTTCTTCTAGGCTTCGATTTTCGCCCTCGACTTTTAAGAGTTCTGTATCCAAAGGAGTGCATATATCTTTTGCAAATTTCATCATGTATGACTCAGCTAAAATTCCATTTTGGAGTATGTATCCTAAGTCTTCTATGTTTCCTATATTTTTTAGAAAATCTCCTCTTTTTAATTTTATCGCATTGCTTAAAGCCATACGGTTTCTTATGTCGGCTTTTTTGGTTTTGCTACCTATATATATTTTAAGACTTGCCAACGTATCAAAACCGGCGAAGTGACAGTACATATTGACGATTTTATCAGGTATGTCGCTTTCTATTTTTCCGTCTTTAGTGAACAATTTTTGAAGAGCAGTCAAATCGAAGAGGACGTTTCCGCTCTTTTTAAAATGTTCCTTTTTATTTTCCATGTTGTTATAGAGTTTTTCTAAGCAAGATATATAGACGATTAAGGTGTTTTTACTTTCGGTATCTAATGAATCGAAAGAAGTAGAGTCCGTTTCTTTAAAAAGCCTATCCCCTTCTTCAAGCATCGTTATGTAATTTTTAAACGAACGATTGTTGGAGCCCAGCGATATCTTTATTAAATCGGCAAATATCGTCACCTGGCGTGTTGCACTCGATAAAGATTTCAATATCGGAGAAGTTTTGCTGGTCTTACTGAAATCGAAATCTGTTAGACCTCTATTGGTCGTTTCGAAAATGTTATAAATCTTAGCTATATATGGTATATCTTCTTTGGACATTATGACTTCTATGACGTTTAGAATGTATTCCGGATTGGAGCTTTCTATTATCTTTTTAGCAACTATTTTCTTAATTCTCAATAATTCTTTATTTTGTGACTTTGATAATCTGTTATAAAGATTAGCTATTAGGTCTATAAAGTCTTTTGGCAAGGCGTCTATCGACGAGCTTATGAAGTTTATAAATATCGGTTTTAGATCTTCATCTTCAATCGTTTCATACGCATCTAGTATATCTAAGATGTACGCATTTATATCGAAATCTTCAGAGAACTTCTTAATATTTTTTAGAGCTTCTGGAGCATTTTTTAATCCATAAGCTATGTTTGTATTGCGAAAAAATCTTAAATCTTCCCTATGACTAATGAAATAACTTGCTTCGAGTTCTTTTTGATAGAAGGAATTCTTGAGTTCTTCAGGCGTTTCTCTATCTATGAACATATGGCTATATTTTTCTTTAAAGCTTGCATGTATGTGTTCATCTATTTGAACTATTCCTTTTTCTAAGCAATTCTTGACATATGTATTGAGAGTATCTAGTATTTCTTCTAAGGTATTGCCTTCAAAGAATAGCATATCTTTGTTTATCGTCAATGAGTCCGTAGTGGGAAAGTAATCAATATATGAAAGCAATATTTCATATGCTTTTTCATATCCTAAATTTCTTTCTAAAAAGGTCGTAAGTTTTACTGGCGATGTTTCAGCATTTGAAGATTCTTCCTTAGCAAACACGTATACTGTTTTAAAAAGTATGTTTAATGGTAAAGTTTTAAATACACCAGCAAATTCTTGATGAGATAGTAAGTACTTTCTAGTAAAACCGTTTCGTTTGAATTCTTCTTTGATTTCTTGAGGAATAGTGCTCGAAAATAAAGAGGACAAGTAATCATCTATTACAAATTCTGGATAATCCATTTTCGATGGTACGTTTCCGTTTTTGTCTAGATTATGTGTTAGCATTTGATCGATGCCTACTTGAACTTTCGATTCATTCTTCGATATAATTTTTTTCCATGCAGAATCTACTAATTCTTTAGGATAATTTTTGTAAGTTATATCAGATGTGAGTTTTTGAATTTCTTTAGCGGTCATAAGAGTATAAAATTTGCTACTGAGCAGCATTTCTAATTTGGTTAAATCAAGTTTCTCTAATACTTTTTCTATGGCACTATTCAACAAATCGCTTATAAAGTCGTCTGGCATGTCGGTTATTATGTTAATTTGGCTAGCCAAAGGAAGGCTCATGTTTTCATCGAACAAATAAATGATCATCTGTTTGCTTATACCTATATTTTTATTGAGTTCGTTTAGGAAATCATAGTTTTCCATAATCATAAAGTATTCGATTAACTTTTTTATGTATTCTTTTGGAAGTTTTGAAACTATTTCGCATATATTAGGTATTTTTAGAGGGTCTATTTTAGGATTTATAAGGAGACTATAGCAATTATTGGCGGTTAATAAATCTATTAGTTGAGGATATTTATAAGCAAAGTCGTTTATGGATAGCATCGTTTTTAGAAAGTTATTGCTTACCTTTTTAGTTATAGGAGTTTCTAGCCAATCTGTTCTATCATAAAGGTATGCTTCTGAAATGAAGTTTGGTATTTCTTTTATGTTATCCCACTGGAGGACTGTTATAATGCTGAGTTTTAATAGTTTGCATCTATCTTGAAAATCACTCCAATCGAATTCTGGAGCTTCTCTATAATATCTTCTAATTTCTTCTAAATTTTTTTTACTTCTTCTTACTAACTCTTTATAAAAAATTGGACCTTCGCCATATGTTTTTTCTATATCTTGTAAACTCATCTTGCTAATTTTATGTAATTCTTTTGCCTTGGTAATAACATTTGCCATTTTGACCCACTCCACTATTGTATATAAATTATATCAAATGTAATGATTAATTACAATTCGATTTAACCGATAATGCCAATTTTATTTTGAAATTTTTTGAACTTTTAAGTGAGGAAAAAACAAAAAGCACATCTAAATACTCTTAAGGATATTTATTTGTGCTTCTTAAAATGATTATATTGTTTTTCTTTTAAATAGGCGATTTGTCATTATTTATATGGTGTGCTTTAATAAAATGCGAAACATACAAGTCTAATCTTGTTCTTCCATTAATTTTAATAAACTGTTTTCTGAGTATGGTTTTGAAAAATAGTTAATTGGATGAATTTTAATGAGTAGTAATTTTAAATTATATCTTATTATATATTTATTTTTGATTACTATTTTAATCCTAGCAATTAAAATATAATGATTAAAAACAACGACTAGATATCCTGTAAAGGTTATTTAGTCGTGCAATCACAATTGAGAACACGCTAGTATCTTTAGTGTGTTTCTCTTATTATAATTATAATGTTTGTTTCTATATATTGCAAGAATTACAAACAACGAAATTAAAAATTATTTGAGCAATTAGATTTAATCTAGTTTTCTTTTTTTGTTTGTTATAATGTTGGTTGTCACTATAAATAAGGCGATGAAAAATAACAGAATAAAACTATTTAGAATGATAGGTTTTAAGGAATTTAGATTAAAATTTTCTAAAGTAGCTAAGTAGTTATTGGTGTCTATATAATAAAATGAGGGCAGAATATGTGCAATTGTAATAACAGATTTAGGTAAAAATTCTATAGGGACAAATGCTCCACATAAAAAGCTAGATCCTAAAGCGATTACGTTTACTAAACCACTGATAGCGTCTTTATTGTTAATTGTGTTCCCTATTAAGAAAGCGATAGTCAGACTAGTAATAGTGAATAATAGAGAATTTAAAATATAGAATAATCCGTGTATAGAAAACATACTTTTTCCTGTAAATAGTATGCTCAATATTACATATATAAGCCATAATATAGCTGCAAATAAACCACAAGATATTATCAATTCTCGATTAAACTTTTTATAATTCATACTGCTTATTATAGTTCTTTTTTTAATCGTTTCTTTTTTAAAACTCGTTATCACTATACAAATGACAAATACACTTCCTGCTAAAATGCTATAGTTAGCGAAATTATAGAAAAAACTTATCGACGATAATTCATCCTTGTTTAAAGAACTAGTCAAATTAATTTTTATATCGTCTTTTAATGTTGCTTCTATTTTATAGATATAATCGTCGTGTTCGAAGATGTTTTTATAACTACTAGCAACACTCAAATACTTATTTAGTATCATCTCAGCTAGACTAGCATTATAATCTCCTGTACTTTTAATTTCGATTTTAGGATTTTTTTCTAAAAGAAAATCCGACTCAAAATTTTTTGGAATGCGTACAAAATAGTTGATATCTCTATAAAAAATGGCATCATCTATCACTTCTTCGTCGTCTTTGAGTTCTACTATATTGGAGTTATCTTTCATATATTTTTCTAAACTATTAGAAAGTTCACTCTTATCGTCGTTTATTATATAGATGTCAGGCTTAGTGGCACTAAAACTCATCTGATAGTTTTCTGTCTTCATATTAAAAGCAGCAAAGAAAATCAGTATAACAGTATAGATTATAACTAGTAAAATGTTTGCTTTTAGTACTTTCAAAAATGCTTTAAATACTGTCATACTTTTGCCTCCTCAAACTATAAATAGATATTCCTAATAAGACTATGCTAAAAACGATTAAGCTCGTGATGTTTAAGATGTATCTACTATAAGTGTCATAATAATAAAGAGAATAAAAACCATCTGTAATCATGTTAGCAGGATTTATTTTATTCAAAATTGGTATATTTTTGTCGACTATGTATTTCATTGTAATTCCCATCATTCCAGATAAGAAACACATAAACATCGTGATAGAAATCAGTATACCTATCTTGGTATTTTCATTTGTTTTAAGTAGTGTAGAAATCGATATTCCTATGGCTAGACCGGCGAATGAGCCAATACAAGAAAGTAATATTATCAATAAGATGTTTGAACCATAATCTATTTTTAGGATAACGACAGTGTATAAAAACAGCAATAATAACCCGATTAGGGATATCAAGTAACTCGATAAAGCACTACTCGTAATCAGCGTACTTTTCTTTATTGGAGCTATAGTTGTACGTTTTCCTTGATTCGACATGTTTGCAAGTGTTTTGTTGATAGAAAACATACTGAGCATTCCTCCATACAAGCAAGCCATTGCAATTAACGTGTAATATTCTATCATAGTATAGCTCATGTTAGCTCGTGAAACGTCTTCGATAAGTCCGTTAGAAGTTCTAAGTTTTGTAACTTCATCAATTATACTTTCGTATAGGCTTTGGATTTCATTATAATTTTCATAATTACCACTTGCCATTTTTGAAGCTATAACTGTTTCGATTATCGTATTGTTTTCCTTAATTTGTTCAAGGGTAAATTTAATAATCGTCTCATTTATACCAGAATTTTTAATATTTAAATCTATTTCATTAGAAAAATCTATGTAGGCATCTATTTCATCATTTTCGAGCATCCTTTTTGCTTCATCTATGTCTACACTTTTTAAGTCAAAGAGTCTATCCTCATCTTTTTCATCGCTCAATTCTTCTAGAACTTCTTTATAAAAGTTTGTGTCGTTTTTAGAGTCTAAACCGACGACTGCAATGGGGATTATGTCCAGTTGTTCATTTTTTTCGATGTCACTAAAAGCCATATTAAAGAAAGTTGCCATGATTATTGGAAAAGCAAAGGTCCAAAATATTAAACTTTTATTTTTTATGAGTGTGAGTATAGAATATTTAAAATTGTGCCAAAACATTTTAATCCCTGAGTTCCTTTCCAGTAAGTTCTAAAAAGACATCATTAAGAGTGGGACGTTCTGCATAAATACTAGAGTAATGGAGATTTTTGTCTTTTAAATAATCCAATAGCTTATCTAAATTATTTTTTCCCTTTTTATAAAGAATTGTCAAAGTATTTTTTGCATAAGTTACGCTTTCTACTGTATCCATAGCTTTTATTTCTTTTAGGTAAGACTCTTTAACTTCTTCTACTTCTACTGTAACTTTTTCTTCTATTTTTGCTAAAGCTTTTAATTCATCGCTTGTTCCTTCTGCAATTATTTTTCCTTTATCTAATATTATTATTCTATCGCACAGTATTTCGACTTCTTCCATGTAATGGGTCGTATATATTATAGTGCACCCTTCTCGTTTTAGTTTTTTGATACTATCCAATATATTATTACGGCTTTGAGGGTCAACCGCAACTGTTGGTTCATCTAATAGAATTATTTTCGGTTTGTGAGCTATTCCACAGGCGATGTTCAATCTTCTTAAAAGACCTCCAGATAATTGTTTTGGACGATAGTTTTTGAATTCTTCAAGACTCACTAGTTTTATAGCTTCTTCAACATATCGTTTTCTTAAATTTTTATCACTAATATATAGTCCACAAAAATAGTCTATGTTTTCAAAGACAGTCAATTCGTCGAATACAGCAATCTCCTGAAAAACAACACCTATTTGTTTTTTTATATCGTATGCATCTGGAGTCATTTCTTTATTTAAAATTTTTATTGTACCACTTTGATAATTTAAAAGTGATAAAAGACAATTTATCGTGGTCGACTTACCACTTCCATTGGGACCTAATAGTCCTAGAATTTCTCCTTCTAGAACGCTAAATGTCAAATCATCTACAGCCTTTATATTTTTATATTTTTTAGTTAAATTTTTAACCTCTATTATCGA
>CANDHX010000039.1 GCA_947384645.1 uncultured Mycoplasmatota bacterium
GTTTATATATATTATGTAGAGTGCAAAAATTTAATCGGAAATATAACAGTAACCGACAAGGGAGATTTTATTAGAGAGTACGTTAAAAATGGTAAAAAAATTAAAACTGGCATCTATTCTCCTTTAAGACAGGTCAAAGCTCAAAGAGAGGTTATTAGAAAAATATGGGAGAAAAACTCGTCTAAAATTAAAAAAGTTTTTGCTTCAAAAAATTTTGAGTACTATAGAAGAGTTTTGGTCGTAGCTGCTAATAAAGAAACTATTCTTAATACGAATTACGCACCAATAGAAATAAAGCACAAAATACTGAAGGCAGATGCTTTAGTTAGACAAATGGAGTACGAAATTAAAAATCGTAAAAGAAGTGATATTGTCTATTCCCAAAAAGATATGGAAGAAATAGCTAAGTCATATGCTAGTCTATCGGTTGGTAACAATATTGACTATTATGACTATTATAAAAATAAATATTGTGTTAGCAGTAACACGTTAATAGATGATGATTTAAAGAACCGATTAGTGCAGTTAAGAAAAGAAAGAGCAAGACAAATGAATATACCTGCGTATTACATATTTACCAATGAAGAACTAAATAGTCTAATCGATAAGAAACCTAGAACGATTGAGAAATTAGAAAATACAAAGATATTATCATCTATTAAAATTAAAACACATGGAAAGAGTATAATAGACGAGATAAATAATAGTTCTAATAGAGATAGAGGATAAATAAATAGATAAATTTATAAGGCATTTTTCATCAAAAATGTCTTTTCTCATGGTATAATATATGAGTATTCAAAAAAATAATATTAATATAATTAATGGGATACTTATATAGGAAAGTTCTAAAAGACGTATTAAAAAATGTTTAAAATAAGTAAGATGCAACCTATAATATACATTAAACAACTCAAATTTGGTGGAATGCAACCGAGGTAACATGGTATATTTTAGACATGGAGAGGTGAATTATGAGTTTTAATGAAAAATTGCAAACTCTTAGAAAAGAGAATAAATTAAGTCAAGAACAATTGGCGGATATGTTAGATGTCACAAGACAATCCGTGTCGAAGTGGGAGTCTGGTACAACTTATCCAGAAATGGATAAGCTTATAACGATGTGTAAAATATTTAAATGTAGTTTGGACGATTTAACTAACGACGAGATAAGTGAGATAAGTTCGTTTAAGAAGAACAACAACAATAACTTTGTGAATGGAATAATTTCAAACATATCGGACTTGATAAACGAGACTGCTTCGATGATTAAATCGATGAGTGGTGGACAAATAATAGGAATGATAATTTCTCTATTTATATTAGGTCTGTTTCTGATGATAATAAGATTACCTTTTTCTTTTATCGAACAAGGGTTCTATGCTGTAGTTTCTAATATTCCTAATAAGCAGATAGTAGGTTTTACTTCCGGTTTGTTTAATTTAATATTAGATATAATTTTCTGTGCTTTATATATACTCTCTCTCATCTATATATATAAAGTTGCTTATTTGGATAAATACGAGAATGGTGCCACTTCTTTAAAGGAAGACGCCGATGATGTAAATAGTGAAGATGAAGAAAAGAACGAGAAAGCAATTAAAAAAGAGTCAGTAAAAGATAGTGCTTCTATAGCATCTAAAACATATAATGAACATTCTATTTTTACTTTTTTAGGAAATATGATTATGCTCTTTATTAGGTTTTTAATAGGATGTTTTACAATTCCATTTATATTTACTTTAGTCGTGATATTTGCTGTTTTAGCTGTCGTTTTGTATCTCTTTACGCAAGGTATATTTTATTGGGGAGCTTTTATAAGCGTTTTCTTTGCAATAGTATTAAACATTTGGTTTTTGGAAGCGTGCATCGTGTTTGTCTTCAATAAAAAGCCTGCATTTAAAAGGTTGTTGTGGACATTCATAATAGGGCTTTGTGGACTCGGCATGGGGTTAGGAGTATTGTTATTCGAGTTTGCAGAAGCAGATTATATCGATGAAGCACCAACTTTATTTGAGCAGAGTAAAATCGACAAAGAAGTAGGGATGTCTTCTAATCTTACTATACGAGATAACAATTATTATTACTACTATAACCATTTAAACTACGAGGTAGATGATAATCTCAAAGATAAGGTCATCTTTAGTGCGACATATTATAAAGATAATAGAAATGTTTTGATAAGTGAAAGTGGCGACTATGTCGATATTCAAAGTACCTATAATAATTCAATTGTCTTTAACGAATCTTTTAGAGATTTAATCAAAGACTGTCTTAAGAAAAAGAAATTCTATAATTTCGATAAATTGAATTTTGTCGAATATACTGTTCGAACTAGTAGTGAAAATATAAAAATTATTAAAGATAATACTGCTAAATATATCCGTGAATATACTTCGAGTTATAATTCTTATGAATATACGATTAGAGAATACGAAAATGAAATAGAAAGATACAAAGACGAGATTGATGCTTTAAACGAACGAATTAGTGAACTTGAGTATTATAAAGAAACAGTTCAAAATGCTGTAAGATAGTAAATAGTCTTAAAAGGTTTTAAAATTTTTAAATCCTTTTTCTTTTACAAAAAATTAATTATGTGATAGAATATATCTCATTTATTAGGGAGAATAGGGTTTTATATGAAAATAAACTATAATCAATTAAGTGTTTTAAGTCCTGAAGATAAGAGAAGAGTGTTGTGTAGAAGAGAAGGACATCAAAATATCGAATTCGGTTTTGAACACCCTTATAAAATCAACAGCGATTTTTTGAAGTTCAATCTAATCTATGAATGCGATAGAGAAATCGAGGTTTCTTATTGGCAGATGTTACCTTTAATAAACAAAAGCTTCCCAATAGAAGAAGCTGACTATATCATATATGGACACTTTTATGCGAGATTTCACAATTTTCAGGATGAAGTAAAAAGACAAATCGAGGAGCTAGCTAAACTTAGAAAGCCGGAAGCTAAGATAATAGTCGTAGGTAAAGCTTGTAATGTCATGCCTCATCTCGACCCTAACTTAGAAGATATTTTGTTCTTCGAGAGTCATTATGCCGAAAAGCTCGGCGAGTATTTTAATGTACCTATGAAGGAAGAGTATTTCGTTTTTGATAATGACAAAGATTGGCTAAACATTTGGCCAGTCGACGGTTGCCTTCGCAAATGTGGGTTTTGTAGAAGAAGTTATATGCACATCCCATTTGAGAGTTTACCATTAGAATATATTAAAGATATGCTCGACTGGTACAAAGAAAACAATCCTTGGATGTTAAATCATATAATGTTAAGAGCTGAAAATTTAACAGAGTATGGAATAGATATATATAGTCGTCAGGCATTACCAGAATTAATAAAATTGCTCGATTCTTATACCGAAATCAATGCTATATCGATAATGATAGGACTAGCGATTTGCGAAATAAACGATGAAATATTAGATGCGCTTTGCAGTTCAAAGAAGATGTATAATGTCTATACAAACATAGAAACAGGCTCAAATAGGTTATTAGAATTGATAGGCAAGGGGCATACTAAAGAAAGAGCCATAGAAGTTTTTAGAAGACTAAGAGAAAGCAATCCAAACATTCTTCTTCATACAAATGTGATGTTAGGGCTTCCTACTGAAACTATTGCCGATATAGTAGAACTAGCAGATTTAGTAAATCAAATAGAACCAAATTCTTTGTATGTTTTAAAATACAGGCAAGACCCTTTGCAACCACTAGCTATTTATCCATATATGAGCGATGAAATTTGGGCTTATCATTTGAAGTCTTTCTTGCGTTTTGTAAGGCAAGGCAAGAGAAATATTCCTCTTCGAATCGACACTATAAAAGTACCACAACTCAAAAATAGGAAATACAATAGAGAAATGGCTATAGTTCAAAAAGAAAGAGAATACCATTACGAAGATAGAGACCTTTGGCAAAAGATACTTTTGCCTAGAAACAAATAAAACCACTTATGGAGTGGCTTTTTAATATGTATGTTTTTCAGTTATCATTTTTCTTAATTTTTCTTCGAGTGGTTTATCGGATTTAGGGTATTTGATACCATTTTCATTATCTTTATAAACGTTAATGCGTTTTGAATCGATTTTGACATCTGTTACCATGAAATAATTGTAATACTTGCTATCGAAATCATCCCATGTCGCATCTAAATAATACCAATTTCCAACGTATTCTATCATATTCCAAGCGCACGATTCTAGTTCTTATTATGACTTCCTATATCTGCTGAAATCGTGATTACATTGAAGCCGGAAGTTTTTGCGAGAACTTCAAAAGATTTAAAAATAGAGTTTCCAACCTTAAAAGGAATGTCTGCTAGAAATTTAAGATATATACAAAAATTTGCTGCAGAATTTGATAATGATGAATTTTTGCAAGGAGTCCTTGCAAAATTGTCTTGGAATCATAATCAAGTATTATTGGATAAAGTTAAAGATAAAAAACATCAGAAAGTGGTATGCACAAGAAACGATAGAAAATGGATGGTCTGTTTCAATATTAACTCATCAAATAGCAAGCAAATTATATGAAAGACAAGCATTACTAGAAAACAAAACCACTAATTTTGATGAAACACTACCGACCCCAACTAATGAACAAGCAAAAGAGTTGTTAAAAAATCCTTATATTTTTGATTTTATAACTGCTGATAAAGATTTAAAAGAATTAGATATTGAAAGAGAACTAACTACTAATATAACAAAATTATTATTAGAACTTGGTCAGGGTTTTGCATTTGTTGGAAGACAGTATCATCTAGAAATAGAAAATGAAGACTATTACATAGATTTGCTTTTTTATAATTTAAAAGTTAAAAGTTATGTAGTAATAGAGTTAAAGACAACTGAGTTCAAACCCGAATATGCTGGTAAACTAAATTTTTATTTAAGTGCCGTTGATAAATATATCAAAGATGAAAATGATAATCCAACATTTGGCATATTATTATGTAAGGATAAGAAAAGAGCAACCGCTGAATTAGCTCTAAAAGACATTAATAAACCTATTGGAGTAAGTGGATACAAAATTTTATCAGAGATACCAGAATTTTTGGAAAATACGTTGCCGAGCATTGAAGATATAGAAAAAAGATTGGAAAACAGTTCAGACTAAAAGGAAATTTTGATAGATTGTTACTTTTAAGTGTGTAGTATTTTATCATAAAATATACTATTTTTTTGTTCATTCTTTTGTAAATATCAAAAAAATCAACCTAAACAGATTGATATATATATGTTAAGTTCAAAACTATAAAAGTTTGAACAAAAACTTCACTGGAGGAACCGACCGGATTTGAACCGGTGCTCAGGGTGTTGCAGACCCACGCCTTACCACTTGGCTACGGTTCCGTCTTTCGATAAATAGATTATACCAAAATATATGTACAATTTCAATTAAAATACCTTAATTCATTGAAAAAGTAAGTGATTTACATAAAAGCTTAACTTAAATTGTCAAATAAAAAAGACAATCCATAACAAAATTTAAAAATTATGAAAGCCTTGAATATGAACTCTCGTTTTGTCTACTTACGATTATTTCATATATTATTATTTTAAGTGTTTACTTTGTATTTATTATATAAATAAACTTATTTTTATGTTATGATTATTGTGTCAAAAATCTTAAACATTTAGAAGAAGGAATTATAATGAAAAAAAGACTTATATTATCAATGGTTATTTTTGGTGTTTTCTCACTTGCAATATTTCTTGCTTCAAAGTGGGAATACCTTGATGATGAGAATACGCTTTACTCTGTAAGATTTGGAAATACTAAATTAAAATTTGAAAGATATGATTATTCATTAGGTCAAAATCAAATTGTTGGAGTGGAAAAAAGTATAGATAAGGGAAAAACATATACAATAGTTACAAGTGAACCAATAACAGTAAGCATGATGCCAAAATTTATTTTTCTAACGGAAAAATTAGGTTTTGCAATATCTAAATCGAATTTAACTAAAAGTAACGAATATTTAGGATTGAAAGTTACTCAAGACGGTGGAAAAACTTTTGCGGACGGTATCATTAACTATGATAATCCGGATATCGATACATTAACGGTTAAAGAAGTTCCATATTATGATAATGACATTTTGAAGTTGTCTTGTTCAATTTACCAGATAAATGAAGCTCAAAATGGGTATGAAGATATAGATATAACATTTGTGAGCTTAGATAACGGTCTAACTTGGAATTTAGAACTTAGCGAAAATGAAAGATATAAAAAAATAAAAGAAGATATTGATAAAGAAATGGAACGTTACCTTTATTTTATTGCTCCTAATTGTAATAAAGAAGATGTCCCAGCTATCATGACACATAAAGATTTAGTTTATAATAATGGATTTGATAAAGAAAAATTACTCGATGCTGATTATAAATCATATTGTAAAGCATATATAACACGTAAGTGTGTGGAAAAAGGAAAATGGGATTGGAAAGCAACAATTAGTTGTAAAAATTATACTGATACTGATTACATCGATTGGGCTAAAGCATTTCCGGATAAAAAATAATAGGCAATTATTTTATGGTTATGAACGCAAAAAATATAAAAAATAAAAGTTTTACGGTTGTAGCCGTAAAACTTTTTAAAATTGTTGTATTTAATATTATGGAATAGTATGTATAATTTCAATTAAATTATATTTTAATTTATGAAGAATTTGCTAAACATTTGACAAAAAGAATAAAAAAAGATATATATTGTTTAGGTGATTAGTATGAACATCGACAAAGAATTAAATATTAAAAAAGGAAAAAGAAAGATTTTAATTATTGCTTTTATAGTGAATTTATTAACATTATTTATCTTGATATATTTTTGTAGGATAGTATATGCAATTTGGACAATAACATCTGAAGAAAAGTTTTACTTAAATGTTAATGAGGATAATTATATTGAATTTGTAGAATTTTTAAAATCGGCAAAAAAGAATATTAAGATTTCAAACTACGAAAAGAAAAAAGAATGTGTTTCGCCTGTCAAAATAGAATATCATCATAAATATTTTAAAAATAAATATACCCTTTACTGCAATAATGGTTCTATAATACATTTTGAATATTATAAGAAAACAATACCAGTTTATATTAAAAAAGAAGGTACTTTTGTTCATTCAAATTAACATTATAAAAGAATAAGGAATTTTTAAAAACTTTATTATAGTTGTAAGATTTATGAAGAAGAACTCTAAATTCGTATTTAACTATTTTTTACAAAATGCTTAGACTCAAATAGACTTTCGTCAAAAATTTGGTACAATTCTATTAGAAAGGAGAAGTTGAGATGAATAAAAAACAATATTATTGCATTATTTTAACACTTCTTGGAATACTATTAGTATCATCAATGAATATTTATACATTACTAAAGTCTTCATGGTTACAGGAAAATACAATTTTCCAGACACATATTTATGAGAAACAGCTAAACCAAATGAAAGGGTCTTTGACACAAGATAATCAGATATATAATAACAAAATAAGTAATTTTTATACTGAAAAAGAAACAGCAAATTGTAAACCTCAAAAGTGGATTGACACCGAAGAAGTTAAGAATATGACTCCAGAAGAATTTGAAAAGGCTATTCAAAAATGGAAAGAACTTGGAGTAGACTATAACAATATTACTGAAATGTGTTTAATCCATATTGACTAAATTTTAGCATACATTTTAAGCTACTAAAATGCGACAAGAATTTTATTAATAATTCTTGTTTTTTAAGTTTATAATAAATATAATTCGGATTAGAAATGGATGCTTTTAGTTTAAGGTTTGCAAATCAAGAATGTTTATTTTAAATTTTAGGACTGTGATTAGAAACAAAATTAAATATTAAAAGTAACTAAAGAAAAAAAAATAAAGAAAGGAAAAAAATTATGAAAAAATATAAGATAATAATATCTATATCTTTGTTTACTATAACAGTACCATTTTTGTGTAGTAGCATACTTAACTATAAGCCAAATATAAAAAATTATATGGATACTAAGGTAGCAATAGTAGATGATATTTCGCAAAATAAAGACTTTGTAGATATGTTTAAAAATAGTTTAAAAGAACAATTTGGTGAAAACTATAAAGAAGTATTACTACAAAACATAAAATCAGCTGAAAATGCTCAAAAGGTAGAATCATTATTTATAGATAAAAATGGAGAAACTCAGTATCCTGACTATGTAGGTGGACTTTATATTAATAAAGAACAAAATTTGGTTATTCAAATCGTTTCAAATCCAAATGAAAGAAAAGCTTTATTAAAAGATGCAAAATATAATGAAATTATTAATATTGACCAAAATGCCATTATTGAATATGTAGATCATTCATATAATGAATTAAATTCCATAAATGAAGTAATAAAGAATTATTTTTCTAAAAATAATAATCGCAATATAAGTTTGGTTGCTAATTATGTTGATATTTCTAATAATATTGTTGTTGTTGAATTGGAAAATAATACAGTAGATGAAATAGAAAAATTTAAGGAAAACGTAATAGATTCTCCATTGATCAGATTCATTAAAGGAACCATTGTTCCAATGACTGCTAATTTAAATCCGGGGCAACAACTAGAAGATCTTATTGTATGTTCAGTTGGATATAGGGCAAAATATAATGGTAGCCAAGGTTATGTAACAGCAGCTCATTGCATTAATAAGGATACTACAGGAATCAATACAGGAACAGTTATAAATCGTACTAATGCCGGAAAAGTTGATGCTGTGTTTATAAAAAATTATGCAAATTATACACCAACAAATACTACTAATTGGGGTAATTTCACACTATCTGTAAATGATACTTATCCAACGGTATTTTCAGGTCAAGTAATTGGGAAAGTTGGTAGGACAACACATTACCAAACGGGTACTATTACAAATTTGAGTTGGTCAGGATATACTGGAAATAAAAATGAAACTGTATACCATACAGATTTTATAGTTGCAAGTGCCAATAATGATGAAGGAGATAGTGGGGGTGCTGTATTTGTTCCAACAACTGTTGGTAAAGCTAATGTATTGGGAATAACTTCTGCTGGTATAGGAACAACATATTTATCAAAAGCAAGTAATATCAAAAGTGTGTTAAAAATCACTAGGTATTAAAAAATAATAAAATAAAGAGCAGATCTGAATTTTCAAATTTGTTCTTTTATTATTGTCTTTTTTCTATATCCTACAGGTATTCTTAAATAACTATTTTGTAATTCTTAAAAATTGAAAAAGGAGGTAGAATAAATAATTATGACGGATTATAAAAAAATATTTTTAATTGGGTTGACTATAGATCGGAAGAGCACACGTCTGAACTCCAGTCACAATCCGGAATCT
>CANDHX010000040.1 GCA_947384645.1 uncultured Mycoplasmatota bacterium
GAATATATTAATAGCCCAAAATTAGTAAAATATAAAAGATACGTTGAGCTTACTATCAGACGTGATGGGCACGCAATTGATATCGACGATACTTTAGAGTATTCAGAATTCGCTAATACTGGGCAAGTTATTAGAACGGAATATTTAGAATTTCTAAACGGACTAGACTTTGGCAAAGTTCAAGTGGGTGGAGAACTAAAGCCTTTATGTGTTTTGGCTTATAATAAGTTGATTTTAGATAAAGAACAAGAAAATAGAAAGAAGGTTTTCGATTCTTTTTATCGGGTATATAAAAATAATATAGAGACTTTTGCTTCTTTATTTATTAGAAAATTGAGAGGGTTTAATAGACTCGCTAAAAGCGAAAAATTCGATAGTGTTCTCGATAAATCCCTATTCGAGCTTGAATTGCCAAAAGATTTATTGTCAAAATATCTAAAAGCCATAAAACCCCATTTAAAGGTTTTTCACGAGTTAATCCACATAAAAAAAGAGGCAAGTGGAATAGATGAATTTCACATTTATGACTCGAGTGTTTCTTTGAGCGATTTTTCAAAGAAAGAATATTCTTTAGAAGAAGCAATAGATATAGTTAAGAAAGCGTTCGAAGTCTTAGGAAAAGATTACGTCGATTTAGTCGATAGAATGTTTTTAGAAGGTTGGGTAGATGTATATCCAAAAGAAAACAAGAGAACTATATCTTCTACTAGTATTTCGTATGGTGGGGCTCCATATGTACTTTTAAATTTTGACGGTTCTTTTGAGGCTGTAAAAACATTAGCTCATGAGATTGGTCATGCGATAAACGTTTATTTATCTAAGACGAATAACGATTTCTGCGATTTCGAGTTCAGTCTTTTTTCGACAGAGATAGTAGCGAAGGTAAACGAATTATTGTTATATAATTATTTCATCAAGGAAATGAGTAACGATGAAGATAGAGTAAATCTCTTATCATCTATCGTTAGCAATTTGGCAAATTCTATATTTGGTCAATTGTTGATTACCGAATTCGAACATGAAATAATCAAGCGAGTCGAAGTGGATAAAGAGATTAATGGAGAAGCTATATCGGAAGTCTACTTTGAACTCTTTAGAGAATACAATGGCAATGAAATATGCTATGACGACTTATCGAAGTATGCTTGGGCTAATATGCAACACCTATTTTTTCAAGAACCTTATTACAATTATCAATATTCTTTAGGTCTTTGTTTGGCTACGGGTATAGTAAAAAAAATCGAGAGTGGCGATTTGGGATTTATCTTAAAATACAAAGAATTTTTAGCTCTTGGCAGAAGAGTATCTTTAACTGAAGCTCTAGGTATTTTGGGAATAGAATTAGATAGCAATGTTTCGTTTGTCGATGAAGGAATGGGTTATTTAAATGAGAAAGTTCTCGCTTTAAAAGCTTCCTTAGAAAAGAATAAAAAAATGCATTTGAAAACCGACAGTTCTAACTAAAGAAATCGTTGGATGTTTGGTAAGAAAAGAACAAGTTAACCTTTTAATTACAACTAATTTTCGATTTTTTAGATTAAAGAAAGGAATTATTACCTTTTCTTTTTAGTTTTTAAGGATATTAATATTGCAATATTTTCTAGGATATTATATAATCTTTATTAGAATAAAAGGTGATGCAAAGTGGCTAAGATTACTGGATTATGTGCACATGAAATATTAGATTCTAGAGGAAATCCTACCGTCTATTGTGAAATGGAAGTCGACGGGAAAATTTTAGTCGAGGCAAGTGTCCCAAGTGGCGCTTCTACTGGCAAAAGAGAAGCTCTTGAATTGAGAGATGAAATACTGAGCCGTTATGAAGGTAAGGGAGTTAAAAGAGCTATTACCAATGTAAACGAAAAAATCAAACCTCTTATATTAGGAATGGAATTAGATCTTAAAAAGATAGATGAAGCTATGATAGAGTTAGACGGTACTCCAAACAAGAGTTCGCTCGGGGCAAATGCAATATTAGCAGTTTCGCTTTGTACTTTAAAGGCTTTGGCAAAAGTTGAAAATAAGGAAATTTATGAATACTTGAGTGAGGGAAGCATATCGATGCCCATTCCGATGATGAATATACTAAATGGAGGGTTACACGCTAATAGTGGAGTTGCTATACAGGAATTTATGATTGTACCTGTAGTCAAGACCGTTCACGAAAGAGTTAGATGCGGTTCAGAAATTTTTCACAAGCTCGGTAGCATTTTAAAGAAAAAAGGCTTTAATACAGGTATTGGTGATGAGGGCGGTTATGCACCTAAGTTAGTTAGTAGCACAGAGGCTCTCGATTTGATTTTAGAAGCTATAAGAAAAGCGGGTTATATTCCAGGCAAAAATGTCTTTATAGCTTTGGATATTGCGGCAAGTACTTTTTATGATGAGAAGACGAAGACTTATAAATTAGACAATACAAAAATGAGCAGCGAGAGACTTTTAAATTATTATAAGTACATTTCAGAAAAGTATCCAATTATAAGTATTGAAGATCCATTTTGTGAAGACGATATAGAATCTTTAAGCAAGATTACCTCAATGCTTGGCGATAAGATAATGATAGTTGGAGATGACTATTTTGTAACGAACGCAAAAATTTTGAAAGAGGCAATAGATGTTCATGCAGCTAATTCTATATTGATTAAGCCAAACCAAATCGGTACTATATCTGAAATGATAGACACTATAAAGCTTGCTAAGGAGAATAATTATAAAACTATTATTAGCCACAGAAGTGCCGAAACCACCGATTCGACGATTGCCGACATAGCTGTTGGACTAGAAACAGGTTTTATAAAGACCGGCTCATTATCGAGAGGTGAGAGGGTTTCTAAATATAATCGTCTCATGTTGATAGAAGATAAGTTGTTAGGAAAGAGCAAATTAGGTGATTAGATGAAGAGTTTTATAAGAGCTTTAGGCAATGTGTTTTTGACATTTTTGATAATGCTATTGGTCGTTTATGGTTGGGCTTACATAGAAATGAAAATCCTTCTTAAAAACCAGCCAGAGTTATTCGGTTATGCTTTCTATATGCAAGAAACCGATGATATGCTACCAGAATTTGAAAATAACGATGTCATTATAGTTAAAAAGGATGACGAATATAAAATCGGAAGTATTGTTTTATATTTTGACGGAGAAGATAGTAAATACAAAGTACATAGTATAGTTGCAATCGACGGAGACTCAGTTACAACTAAGTGTCTACCTTGTACTGCTAATAATAAACCTGTTAGTAAAGACAACATCTATGGACGAGCAGTTGGTAAGGTAATGGTTTTAGGAAAGATAATAAGATTTTTTAAGCAAAAGGCCGTTTTAATAGGAATTGCAGCAATCGGATTTATACTATTAGTAATCAGTCAAATATTAGAATTTAAAAAACCAAAAAAGAAGCCAATACCTATCGCTAGTGATGAATTGTCAGTTAGAGATGATGAGCAAAAAAATTCTTAAGTCGTATTGGCTTAGGAATTTTATTTTTTAAGTTAATTAAAAGTGATTGTAAATGATATTACTTTATGTTAATATATTGATGTCTTAAGACGTCAATATGGCCTGTTGGTGAAGCGGTCAAACACATAGCCCTCTCAAGGCTACATACATGGGTTCAAATCCCATACAGGTCACCAAATATGTGTCACAAAGCCTTTATTTAAAGGCTTTTTATTTTTTTACTCTCAAAATTACTCTGGCTTATGATATAATTCTAAAACTTCTGGCATCATAGAAGCAATATAAGTAAAAGGAAAACCTAATAAATGAATTAAAGAATTATAAAATATTTTTAATTAACGACATGGAATATACAGGTCAGTAATACTTTATCAGAATGTATGATTTAAGTTATATATCAATTTTTCTTTAATAATGATAATTTTTTGTATGTGATATATATCATTAGTCTTAATAAACTTAAAAACGTGGCATTGGTTATGATGATTTAGTAAATTTTATATATATTTATGCCATAAAAATTTAATTTGATAGTTTATTGGTTTTTATGGCAAAATAAAAAGTACTAATGTGCTAAAACAAGTCGCTATGGCTACCAGTATCAACAAGCAATAAAATTAACTCTTCATTTTGATATCGATAAACTAGTAGCCAATCAGGTTCTATATGGCATTCTCCACAGTTTTTATAGTACTTACTATTTTTAAGAATGTGATTGCGATATTTTTCGTCTAATTCTTCTTTATTAGCAAGTTTTCTTACGACAACTTTTAATTTAGTAATATCTTTACCTTGTTTTTTAATCTTTTTATAGCTTTTTTTAAAATCACTTGAATATTTAACTGTATATTTTGTTTTGGTTTCTAAATCAATCATCGCTATCTAATGCCTCGAATAATTCATCAATGTTATTGTAACCTTTATACTTGTCAGGATGTTTTGCTATCTTCTCGGCTTCCTGTAAAGCTCTTTTTAATGTTTTACTAGGCTTTGGCTCTGATATTTCAAAAGGAATGCTAGAAGTATTTACACATTTAGTTAAAAACATATTTATAGCTGTACTCATATTTAACCCCAAGTCTTTAAATAACATATCCGACTCTTGCTTTAAAGTACTATCAACTCTTACGTTCAAATTAGTTGTTTTTGAAATATTCTCCATATAATCATCTCCTCGTATACATATTATATAACATATAGTTTATAATATCAACCAATGTTCATTACGTAGTCATTACAAGGATAAAATAATGTGCTTTGTAGATTTTAGGACTATTGATAAAGGAATTTTTATAAATAATAAAAGCTTAAAAGAAAAGTAACTTACTTTTATATAACAATACTCATTTTGTATTTTGTTAAAAGTTATATGAATTGACGAATTTAAGACCTTTATTTAAGGATTTATTGTAATTTATATTTTTATTAAGCTAAGTTCTATGATATAATATTAAAGAGATATTAATCATATATAATTTTTTTGGAGGATATGAAAATGGAAAAATTTATAAAAATGGAAAACGACTTTTTTGAAATAATGTTGCCGGAGTCCTTAAAAAAATTCGGTGAAGATGTGTTGCAGTATTCGACTAATAAAATGAATGAATTTTTAGCTTTTTTTAAGGAGAATAGTTATAAAACTAAAATAAAGGGCTCATTTTTCTTAAATCATGACGATTTTTTAAATAGAATTAAAGAATTAAATCCTAAAGCTAATCCACCTAGTTGGGCTAAAGGTTGTTTTTATGGAGGAGAAACACAGATATTATTAGACCCAGAAAACATTTATGAAAGACTTTGTACTCTTGCTCATGAGACTTTTCACTTACTATTTCAGGAGTTCATTTATAATAAGAATAATATGGATAGAATTGTATGGCTAGATGAGTCGCTTGCGGGTAATTTCGATGGGACAACAGAAGAGTACATCAAAAGTGGCGAATTTTTAAAGATATTGAAAAGAGCAAGAGATAATAAAAAATTACCAATAATGAACGATTTAAGCTTTTCTAAAGGAAATGTAAAAACAGAAAGTTATAATGGGTATGGCTTATTTAAATTGGTTGGAAGATATCTATTGGAAACAAAAACTCAAGATGAGCTTTTAGAATATGTGAAAGATAAAGATAAGGTTATAGGCGACGGGGATACTATTTTGGAAAAAAGCATAGAATATCTTTCTAATAAATATGGATTAGAGTAATCAAAAATCGTTCTCAATGGAAAAACAAATTTTAGTCAGGATTTTTTCTGACTTTTTAATTGCAAATATGGCGTTTATAAATAGATAAAATTATTTGCAAATAGATGAAATTTACGATAAAATATTTATGTAGTTTTCATTGCCCTATAGCCAAGTGGTAAGGCATCAGACTCTGAATCTGACATTCCGCTGGTTCGAATCCAGCTGGGGCAACCAAAAAGAATTTATTCTCCATTTTATGGAGTTTTTTTGATGACTAAATCTATTTTACCTCGTATTTTTTGACTTGAAAATACAATATTTTTAAAAATATGTTATAATTATTATAGAAAATTTAAATCTCAATTTTATTTTTGTTTAATAATTAGAGGGGCGGAAGTATGACATCAATAACTAAAAATAGTTTAACATCCTTCATGAATTATTATCATTTGTTTCATGATAGTTATATTAGTGATGTTAAATATGAATTTAAAAAAAATCAAATCGAACTATACTTCGATATATTTTGGTCTGGGAAGCCAACTTTAAAGGATAATGGAGTTTTTGAAACTAACAAAGTTAAATTGAAAATGATTTTTAAAAGTATTTATCAATATAATTATAAAGAAAACTATATGGATTATATTGATGAGGCATATTTAAAAATTATCAATATAAGTAATGAAGAATATTTTTGTTTTGCTACTGATAAAGAAGAGCCTTTAATTTCTATAGTATGTAAAACTATCGAATATGAAGAACTAAGAAATACTCTTTAAATATATCTTTATTTCAAATAAAAACCTCATCTTACAAAATGAGGTAATTTTAGATTATTCACAAGTTGTTCCAAGAGCAGCGTAGACACTTTTGATATCATCAACTTTGACTTTACCGTCTTTAATCAAAGAACTGTTTGCTGAATCTATTTCAATCATCTTCTTGGTGTCTATTTTTTCATAATTGATAGATGTCTTACTAGTCAATTTGTCTCCATCAACTTTTACATCATAATTATAGAATTCAACATCTTTGTATGGACTATATAGAGATTCTACTTTGGTTTTGTATTCATCAAGGTAATCCTCATTAGAAGATGTAACGGTTTCTTCGCTTTCTACTAAAGTAACGTAGTCGCCTTTATAAGTAACCTTATACTTTAAATCCATTTTGATTCCTTCGGCGATAGTAGCACTTCTCGTGCATGTCATCGTTTCTTCCTTTTCTCCACATCCACTTGCTAAAAGCGTCGCTCCGATTAGAGCACATAATAAAACTTTCTTTTTCATAAATATTAAACTTCCTTCCAAAAATATTATATCAAAATTATTTCAAAAATAATACTTTTTTTTAATAAAAAACCTCAAGAAGTTTTTTATTCTTGAGGTGTTTCTTCTTCTGTTTTTTTGAAGTAATAAACTTTAAGAGAACTAATTTCACTCAGTTTTGTGTCTTTAGGAGAGGATTGTTTATATATAGTATTATCTTTTAAATCGATTCCGCCTAAAGTCAAAATGTCTTCTAGCGATAACTCGACGACGTCTGTAACGATATTTACATCTTTTAAATTTGCACGCCATTTATTGAATTCTTCTATAGTCATACCTGTGAAGTCTGGTAAAAGTACTTCAGGGTCAGTCGGTTCTATAGGATTAATCGGTTCAATAGGTTCTGGCTCATTAGATGCACTACTAAATACAGATACGACAAATGAGATGGATTTAATGTTTTCGACTAATTTTCCATTGTGTTCACTTTGGCTTATAATCGTTCCTGTAGGACTAGGCGATGTTTCTTCTTTGAATGAAACTTCTATATTTCTTTCTCTAGCCCAATTTTCGACGAATTCTTTAGTATTACCTACAAAGTTTGGAAGTAGTTCTCTTCTTTGTTCATTGTAATACTTTTTACCTGTTACCGATTTTTCGTATTCTTCATTAGCATCAAAAGAGAAAGTTTTGATAAGTTTCGGTTTATCTATTTCTAGGTTTACTTTCATCAAATCTACGATATCTTCTAGAGATTGTCTATTATATTGGAAAGTATAAATAAAACTTCGCATGTTATCCATATACATCGTCAAATCATAACCAGTTAGATATGTCTTCTCAATCGATAAAGTATTCGAACTATTGTTAGATGGGAATAAGACGTCTTTGGCGACATTGTATAGCGATAATATCTGTTTATTCGACATGTTCGTGTCGATGTTTTTGGCTACATCGTCGAATATTTTATAAAAATCGTCGATGCTTTTGATATTTTTAAGTTCTTTTAACATTGCCTCTACTACCAATTGTTGATGCTGTACTCTTTGGAAATCTCCAAGTGGTAGGCTGTGACGATGTCTTGCTAAGGCAAGAGCTTGTTCTCCATTTAATTTTTGGTATCCCTTATCTAAACATATCAAATATTCACCAAAACGTCTTTGTGAATCTTGTTCACAAAAAGTGACCGGTACATCTAATGAAATTCCACCTAAATCGTCTACCAATTTAACTACGCCTGTGAAATTTATCTTAGCATAATAGTCGATTTTTATTCCCGTTAAATTCTCTATGGTATTTACGACACAACTAGTTCCCCCGTAGGCACTCGAGTTTATTTTATTTTCAGCATTGTTGCGACAAGCAATAGGTACGTATGTATCTCTTGGAATACTAAAGACAGTCGCATTTAGAGTTTTAGGATTAAACGTTATCATCATGAGGGTATCCCCATTAAAGGATGCCGAATTTTTTATACTTTCTCCGGTCGAATCTACTCCAAGTAATAAAAGAGTAAATGGTTCTGTTAAATTTTTGGTCGAGTAAGAGACATTGTCAAAATTTTCTAATTCTTTAGTCATCGAATGGATGACTTTTGTTTCGGATTCTATATTGACAAATTTTTCATATGAATTGAACATCGTGACGTAGGAGTTAGTCGTGAACATGGCATCTATTTCGTGATCATATAAATCGCTCATCATGCTTATGTCGTCATCATATTCGATGAGGTCTCCAGAGATTTTATATTCTTCAATCATCATCTTAGGAATGATATAACCAGTCGCATTTTTTTTATTGGTTAAGATGCCTATCTTTTTATATTCAGTTGTATCTTTTAAGCTTAAAAGAACACTTGTATATTCGACATATTTCTTTTGAGTACTATCGATTATAGAATAAGTTTTATCTATGTGGTATGATGCTAAACTGAGTATTGGTATGTAGATAAAAGATATGATGAGCAAGAACACTAATCGGTTGTTTTTACCAGTGAATAAAAGTATTAATCCTCCTAAGGATAATATCAATGTATGGATATAAAATATCGATAGAATTATTATTCTTAAAGTAGTTTCGATATCTTCTAATTTTAAAAGAGAAAGCGTGAAGAAGACTAAACTCACAATATAGGCCAATAAAATGAGCAGATAAAGATATTTTAAAGGTTTATTTTGTCTTTTCCATTTTTTCAAAAAACTTCTTTTTTTAACAGTATTCTTCATGGAATCCCCTCTTTATATTTATTACCTTATTAGTATAGCAAAAACGATTTAAAAATTCCATATAATTTGGTATAATTTTACTATTGAAAGAGTGGTGGACAATGAAATACTTAGATAGTTTAAACGAAATGCAACTTTCCGCCGTAAAACATATCGAAGGTCCTTGCCTCGTAATGGCAGG
>CANDHX010000041.1 GCA_947384645.1 uncultured Mycoplasmatota bacterium
ACACCTACAGTTACACTCTTTCCCTACACGACGCTCTTCCGATCTCCTAAAAAAGAAGAAAAGAAATCTAATGAAAAAATCGACGAATAATATTGTTTATTATCCCTAATATGAGACATGAAAACGACGAGTAAAAAATAAAATGATTAAGAAAGAGATAATATTTTAAATATAAATCGTTGTAACATATTTAAAAATTGCCAAAAACAAAAATTGAACTATTTAAAAAAAATTATATTTATCCTAGTTTGACAAATAGTACTTCAATACTGTAAATTTAGCGAAAAATTTCACATTTAGGCACAAAAGGTGGCTTACTTCAAAAATAGTTTTATTTATAATGTTTGATATAGGGGATGATATTTTTGGAAGAGTATGCTGGATATAATGAAAACATTAAATCGACTGTCTGCAAAAATGTCAAGAAATACAGAAAAGAAAAAGGAGTTAGACTGATGGACTTAGCTGAGAAACTCGACCTTTCTGTAAACCACCTAAAGCGTATTGAATCTGTTAATGACAGAAACAATATTTCACTTGTAACTCTTTATAAGATTTCGATAATCTTAGGAGTAAGAATCGATAAATTTTTTGAAGAGTGACTAGTATATAATTTAAGGAGAGTGGTGGCATAGATTAAATGTCTTTAACCGAAGACCACAAAAAAAGTGTGGCAAAAAACAAAAAAAATTTAAAGAAAGCTGGTATGAAATGAATAAAAAGAATATTACGATAATGGTTAGCGTTCTTATAGTTGCTATCTTAGTTGTCCTTTTAATTCTATTTGGAAGTAAAAAGAAAGTCGAATTCGACACTCAAGGAGGTTCAACTGTAAGTACTCAAGAAGTCGGTTTTATGAAGAAAGCAAAAAAACCTGCTAATCCAACTAAAGAAGGTTATACTTTCGATAATTGGTATTACGACAATGACGTATACGACTTCGATACAAAAATAACTAAGGGGATAACACTTAAAGCTAGATGGATTAAAAATGGTGAAGGCGAGAGCATCGGTTACACTGTTACATTTAATACAAACGGCGGAAGTGCAATAGCATCTGTAAATACGAATGCTGAAGGAATCTTACAAAAACCTGCTGATCCAACGAGAGCTGGTTACAAATTTGCTGGATGGCAATTAGACGGTAAAGATTTCGATTTTAGTACAAAACTTACTAAAAATTCAACTTTGACTGCAAAATGGATTAAAGACGACTCTGAACCTAGTGGTGGAGAAAAAACTCCAAAATTGAGTTCTGGAAACTTTACACTAAACACTGGTAAATCTAAAAAATTATCAATGCAAAATACAACTGGTAAAGTAACTTGGAAGTCATCTAACACTAAAGTTGCTACTGTCGATTCAAACGGTAACGTTAAAGCTGTTGCAGCTGGTACAGCTAAAATAACTGCTACAGTTGGTGGAAAAGAATACACAGTTACAGTTACAGTTAAAAACCCATCAAGTGGAAATCAAGGTGGAACTACAACTCCAGAAAATCCAGGAACAGACCCTACTCCAGAGGAACCTAAACCAACATCTTACACAGTTAAATGTACACCAATTGGTGGAACACTTGATCAATGTAGAATAGACATCATCGATTCAAATGGTAAAACAGTAAGTGGAAGAGTTCTTCTAACTGAAAAATTTGGAACATATGAAGAAAATAGTGGATTTACATTACCAAGAGGAGATTTCATCTCTGCAAAAGTAATTAGTACTAATTAATAATGAAAGGACGTAATAATATGGATAAAATTAAATTTAAAAATGTATTCTCAAAAGCATTCGTAGTAGGAATTACAGCTGCTGCGTTATCTGCTAATGTAAATGCTGCAACAGTTAGAGAAACTGCTGGTAAAGCTAATGAAATAGAGAATGGTGCATATATCATCGGTATTACAAGATTTACAAACGATGTAGTTCTTACATCTGGTCGTGTAATTACTGCCACACAAAACGACGTATTCTTTAAAGGAACAACTCCAGGATACGTTAAACCTCCAGTATACCAATATCGTGGTGGAAACTGGATTGCTTATGATGATGAAAACAATTCATCACTACTAAGTGCTGAAGATGTAGCTAGACTTGGACTTAATGCACAAGACATCTACTATGTAAATAACGTAGAAAAAACCTTAGAAATTGCATACGATTCTAACAAAGCTGCAGGATGTACTTTTACAACTGATGCAATCGGTAAAAAAGTTACATACTCAAATGGAGTACTATATGTACCTTCTACAACAAAGACTATTACAGTTACTAAAAACGGAGAAAAGATTGAAGAACTAACTAAATCTGCAATCAACGACAATGGTGAATTCGTTTATAACAGTAATGGAAATAGATACTATGGTTCAATAGCACAAGATGATATCATTACGACAAGTGGAACAACTGTTAATGGTGAGACTATCACTTTTAATGGACTTATTAACTGGGTAAATGGTAAAACAGCTAACCTAGGTGTCGACCTAAATGGTCAAAAAACTGATACTTCTGGATACAGAATAGGTGTTAAAATAACAGCTCCAACTGGTGTAAATTTGAATAACGATATCAAAGTTTACATCAATGGAAGCAAAGACCACATCTTATTTAATACTTCAACTACTGGAGATAAAGGTTCATTTAAGTTCACTCCCGTTGTAGAAGCAGGAAAAACTTATACAGTAAAAGTTGCTTGGACAGAAGATTTTTCTCAAACTTTTACAATCGTAGTTGGAACTAACTTTGCTCCAATGCCTGCTGGAATCGCATCAGGTGAAACAGTAAAAATAACTGTAAAAGATGAAGAAACTAACAAAGATAAAGAAGTCGAAGTAGTTTCAGGAACTACTGGAAGTACAACTAATGTTACATTCAGTAAGATTGCTGACAATAAAATGCCTTGGACTGGAACTGCAAATGTCAACATAAAAGTAGACGACAATTATGCTGCTCCATCATTTAGCATTACAAAAGCCGATGGAAGCTTAAAAGTTAAAGCATACTATCCAAATACAAAAGTTAACGAATTAGGTGATGTAGTTACTGCAAATGAAGAAATTACATTGACAAATGCAAATGTTTCATATGACAGCAATACTAAAACTATTTCAATAAAGAATTTAAAATTTAAAGATGACCAAGTACATCGTAACATCAGATTAGAAATCGACTGGGCTGGAGACGAGAGTTATGTTCAACCTATCGATGTAGTGTTAGACGCTAATACTCCATTTGCATTCCCAACTGTAAGACTTGAAAACGTTAAAACACAAAGCGATAAGTCTGGCGCTGGCGTATATATCAATTGGCCAGTTACTGACGGCAAAGCAGTAGTAAGTAACAACATCGTATGGAATGTTGGTAACCATATAACTGCAGTTGTTGTACCTAGTATGACAGTTAACAATAGTGCAGACGAATTTAAAGGTTTAGTTCCATTCGAAGCTGCTGATCTAGCTCACTTACAAATCAGTGTAGACGGAAAAATTCTTGGTAAAACTGTAAATGATGAATTTG
Organism: uncultured Mycoplasmatota bacterium; assembly: GCA_947384645.1. Taxonomy (GTDB): domain Bacteria; phylum Bacillota_I; class Bacilli_A; order RF39; family UBA660; genus RUG11867. Next base: position 3,517 of record CANDHX010000041.1, read on the forward strand.
TTCCATATACATTAGATGATGCTTCAAACGTTACTGATGGTTCAAGTATTTTAAAGAATGCTCAAGGTACTTCAGCATATGACGGAAAAGAAGTTTTTGCACTAGACTTATTATTAGATAAAAACAATACTTCTAAAATGTCTAATGTTAAAATACTTTGGGACGGAGACACTTCTAAAGTAGTTGGAGAATTTACAATAGATTATACTAATGCAATCGTTAATCCACAATACGAAGGTGCAATGTCACTAGAAACACCATTCTCATATGACGGTGGTTCTGGAGAATATTATGTATATGACACGAGAACTGTTGAAGAAGAAGAAAACGGTACTAAAGTTACTCGCCCTGCTAAAATCGCTTACGATTACACAGTTGGTGCTAACCTAGTAAACGTTAAATTTACAGGTGCACAAGCTCCTACTAAAGTATCAATTGGAGATAAAACTATTACTCCAGATACAAATGGCGTTTATGCAATACCTGTTAAAAACATCGGAGAATCAACTCTAGTTGACGTTCAATGGGATGAAGTTAATGTACAACAATTTACTGTTAAATTACATGAAACTAAAGGTAGATTAGAAACTCCTGCTAGTGGTTCAATCGCTATTGACACAACTGAAGGAAAAGACAGAGTAGTTAACTATAACGGAAATGTAAGTCATGCTAAGTTTGCTACTGCGGGTGCTGTAACAACTAAAGACGACGCTACTAATAAAGTAACTGCCGGATTTGTATTACCAGTTGAAATTACTGCTCCAACTGAAGCAAATATCACTACAGGAAAAGCTAAAGTTGTAGTAAGTGGTGGAAGATATTCTGCTGATGAAAATGCTAATAACTACGGAGCACAAGAAGTTAATATTACGAATGGTGCTATCACTGTTACTCCAGCAGTCGTATCTAAAAACGATAAATTTACTATCACTGTTGATTGGAATGGCGGCTTCGTTGAAACTTATACAGTTAACTTAAATAACGCTACTCTAGTAAACGGTGAAGGTTCTCTAAAAGCTGCTGCTGCTGAAGACGCTAATAGGTCTTTAAGCGACTTCGATGGACAAATTGCTTTTGAAGATGCAACAAATAAATATACTCTAGAACTTGCTATTACTGGAACAGTTGACGGAGCAGATGCTGTTAAAGTATTCGACGTAATAACTCCAGAAGATGAACAAGAAACAGGTAGAGTTGCTACTGTTACTAGTGATAAATTCAAAGTATCATTCGACAATGAACACAGAACTGCTACAGTTAAAATACGCTGGGAAAACGGTTACGTTGGAACATATACAATCAATGCTAGCAAAGCAACAATTCCTACAATCATTCTTGATAATAACATTAAGAAAAACGATGCTGGAGAATATGTAATCAATGCTAAAGTTGGCGACAACCTAGGTAAAATTGTAACAGGTGTATTGCCAAATGGTGCAGTTGCTACTGTTGAAGCTACTGGTAAAAACGTTGATAACAAAGATGTTCTTAATAAACTTTCAAATGGAACATTCGAAGCTGCCTACGTAGGAGAAGCTACAATCAATTGCACAATGACTGGTGCTGAAGGAATTGCTATTAAAGTAGTCGTTGCAAACAACGCAGTTACTGCTACATCTACAGTTGCTAAAGAAGGCGAAGGATTAAAAGTTGTTACTACACCTACTGGTGGAACAAATAGTGGATATGTTATCAACATTGCATACTTCGAATATATCGAAAGTGGTGCCGATGCTGGTAAATACGTATCTAAAACAATCGACAGCGTAACTGTAAAAAACGGTGCTGATTATGTTACAACTATTAATGGACACAATGGTGAAAAATTAGCTGACAAGTACAAGTTAATTATCACAACTAGAGATAGTAAAACAGCTGAAGGATCTGCAACAGGTGCTCTAGCTAACCAAGAAACTACTGAAGTAATCGAACGTCCAAATAACGTAAGATATACTGTAACATTCGATACTGACGGTGGAGAAGTTATAGCTCCAGTAACTCTTGAAGCTGCTGACGGTGCTAAAAATACTGGTAAGATTGCAGATTACGCTACTAAATACGCAACTGCTAAGAAAGCTGACGGACTATCTACAAATAAACAATACACTATCAAATATGAATTTGATAAATGGGTTGCTGTTGTAGACGGTAAAGTAGATGTAAACGATGTACTTGGCGCAGATACAATTATTACTTCATCAAAGACATATAAAGCTATCTACAATGTTACTTACGTAGATGCTGAAGGTAAAGAATTCATTCTTAACGAAGACGGCGAATTAGAAGCAAAATAGTTTCTGCTGTAGAGTTAAATTATGAAGAAAAAAAACATTATTATTGGAGTTGCAAGTGTAATTGCACTTGCTGCTCTAATATTCATTATGATTTTAGTATTCGGAAATAACGAAGCTAAATTAGAAAAAAAACTTTCTTCTCTAGCTAGTGAATACTATGACAAAGAAATCAAGGAACAGGCTTCTGGATATGTCAATTACTTGGGCTATTATGTAGTCACGATAAATGACTTAAAGAGCTATGGTGAAGATATTTCTATGTATGAAAAAAAATCATGTGATATGACCGATACATATGCAAAATTGACATTCAAAGAAGACGAGTCTTACGATGTCGAAGTGCATTTGAATTGTGAAAAATAGGTATCAGCTTGAATTTATATAAATGTGAACTGACTTTCAAAGGCCAGTTCATTTTTTTTGCGTACTTTCTTTTAATTTGTTATAATATAATTCCAACATTGGGAAGTGGTATAATGAAAAAAATGAGCTTAGATTTAATCCTATCTAGTAACAATTTAAATGACTTTCTATATATCGTAAAACAATATCCAAAAACTAGCATAGAAGAAAATAATAAACTCTATTTTAGCTACTTGGCTGGTAATCAAGATGCCTATGAGGAATTGATAATGAGAAATATGAGATTAGTTGTCGGTGTTGCCTCTAAATACAAAAACCGCACTACAAGTATGCAATTTTTAGATTTAATTCAGGAAGGCGTTTTAGGTATGATTACGGCCATATCTAAATTCGACCCAGAAAAAGGTGCACTATCCACCTATGCAACTAGCTGGATTGAACAAACTATAAAAACTGCAATCGGTTATACTGACGAACTAATAAGAAGACCGATGCACTTTGAAGAGATTAAATCCAAATATTATAAATTGATAAGCAACTTTGAAAAAAGGGGACTTCCTATTCCTGACGATGAAGAAATAAAAGATGTATTGGGAATTTCTACAGAAACCTTAAATAGTTTAAAAGAAGACTATAAACTGAATGCTAAAAGTTTAGATAGCAAAATAAGCGAAGGAGATGATGAAGATTTTTCATATTTCGTAGGAATAGAAGACTCTGGTTATAACGAAGTCTTAGATAAACTTGTCGACCAAGAACTATTAGCATATTTAAAAGTGACTTTACCACCTATAGACTATTACATATTGTATTATAGAGTCTTAGTAGACGATGAAACTAAAAAAACTTTAGACGAGGTTGGTAAACAATTTAATATCACGAGAGAATCAGTAAGAGGGCGTATCGAAAGAATACTAAACCGACTTAAAAGGATATATCCAACCTTAAAAGATAAAATAAGTGCCATTAGAAATTCATACGATATCGAAAATATGAACTTAAACCCATTAAATCCAAACGACTTTATTAAATATATATATGTCATGGCAAACCTTACAAAACAAGAAAGAACCCTTTATTCCTTATGGATAAAAAGACTTTATACATATGACGAAAGTTACTACGCTAAAGAAATGGGAATATCTAAAAAAGATCTAAAGGAACTAGCGTGTTCATTAAAAGAAAAAATCGAGTTTACGATTGAAAGCAGCTCTTCAACCTTTGAAAACTTTAGATCACAAATTTTGGATAAATACAAAGCTACAATTTTTGATTTAGATTTAGATGACTCTAAAATCGGTAAAGATAGCATAAAGCGAGCCAAAATAACCGATTTAAACGAGATAAAAATGAATGACTTAAGACGAGTACTAAATGATATGAGTATTCCTTTCAAAAGAAAAAATTTAATCGAACTATATTATTCGAAAGGTCATGAAACGATGACCAAAGACCAGTTAGAAAGAGAAATAAATGCTATCACTTTTGGCTATAAAAAGTCCAATCACATATCTTTAGATAAGCTATATAAAACATTTTTAGAACATAAAGAACAATTTTCAGATAGCGAAATCATGTTTATATTAGCTTTCGTCTTCAATCGAATTAAAAAGAGCGAATATAGAAAAAAATACTCTAACGTCTATTACGTTCACTTATATATATTCAAATTAGAACTCCTTTACTATGGAATCGATAACTACAGAACTTATAGTATGACTCATATAAAATATGCAAGCTTAAGGAATAGAGCTAAAAAATCGCTTAGTGCTAAAGAAATCGAAATCATAGATGATTTCTATGGCTATCTTCGCCCTCGATTAAATATTACTCAAATTGCTCAAAAATTTAATATGGATTATAGACAAACTATCCAAAAAATCAGAAATATAAAAGATAAGATAGAAAGAATTTATCTAAAAGAAGAACCTGTAAAGCAAGTACCAAAAGAAGAATATATCAAATATTTGGAAGACGATAGACTCGATTTAATAGAAAAGAATAGAACGATTGCTTTGCTCTATTTAAAAGAAGGATTATCGTATAAAGAAATAAGCGAGAGATACAATATAAGGGTAGCTGATGCTTCCAACATCGTCATGGATGCGATTAGAAAAATCGATTTCCACCGTTTTGGTATATTGACATTAGAAGATAAATATACCTTTGAAGAAAAAATCGATGCACTAAATTCTTTGGATTTAGATGAAAGAGAAAAAGAAATAGGACTCGAAATATTGTCTACTAGAAATTATCTAAAAACAGCTGAAAAGTTTGGACTTACTAAAAGAAAAGTAGACGACATATCTAAAAAAATATTCAATAAAGCTTATAGCACAAAAATAGAAAATGTGAGTTTAACTAAAGATGACATCTTTGATGAACTAAAACTTCATGCTTCTGAATCTATCCTAAGAGAAGCCGAAAGACAAATATTATCACTTATTTATGGATACAAAAACAGATATAATCCCAAGGGAACGACTTATACAAATAATGAAATTAGAACTAGACTAAACATTTCGATATCTCGTCTATCATCTTTAAAAAAAAGTGCACTCGATTCCATAAAGGCGAGAAAGATAGGACTTATAAAACCGACTCTTTGTTATCTAACACGCAAAGAAGTAGCTGAAATTTTAGCAGACAAAAATGTACCATTATCTGAAAAAGAAAAAAACTATTTATCAGCACTCTATGGCTTAGCTGGAATTCCTCGTATGTCTTTACAACAAATGGAATCGTCATATGGCGAAAAACAAAACAGCATTAGAAGAAGAATACAAAGAGCATTTTTAACAATCTTTAAATATCGAAACGGAGAAATCGCAGGTCAAAAATCCTTTGAAGCAGATGTCGAACCGTATCTCAAATATTTTTCAAAATCCGATAAACAACTGCTCATATATAAATATAGAGATAAAATGAGTATTCCAGCCATAGCCAAAAAGGTAGGAATAACTTATTTTCAAGCCCAAAATATATTCGAAAACATAGAACCCCTAATAAAAGATTATAAAAACGGTTTTCAAAAGGGTTACGATTTTGACTACTTTTGGACTCATGTGGACGATAAAGACATCCCTTTCTATGGAAACAAAGAACT
>CANDHX010000042.1 GCA_947384645.1 uncultured Mycoplasmatota bacterium
TTTTGTCAATATTTTTATATTCTCTCTTTTGAATCTTTTTTACTCTTTTTTACTGCTTATTTTCTTACAAATTTTGTCGCAAACTTATCGCATATTAAATCATCATATTTATCTAGCTTGCACGTAAACGATATATTTCCTTTAGGAGAAAATACATATTCCTCTTTCTTTTTGAGAATTTTGCTATAGGTTCCGATATACTTTTCATCGTCTATTTCTAATGTAAATTTTTTACTTCCTTTTATTGTTAAGTAATATGGATTAGGGTTTTCTTCCATGTATATAGGTTTTCCATTTTTAATTTCTTTGATTTGTAATATCTGAGTTCCGTCGGCAACGTATGTGCCTTTAATGGACTTGGAATTCAAAACGATTATTAATAAAATGACTAAAACTATAAGCGTAACTACTAAAGAAGTGAGCGTTTTGTTTTTCATCGATTTACCTCTTCTTATTTGGAAATTTTTTCGACTGTAAGCGGAATTTCTATGTCGACATCGCTATCCTTGTCGTCTTTTCCTCGTATTTTAAATATAAGGTTGTCGATAGCTTTCATGTTCTCTTTAGACATAAATTTGGCGTCTTTGCTAGTTTCGGTAAAACTAAAATTCGTATTTTGAAGTAGCTCTTTTAAAGAGGCAGCCCCATCTAGGTTTGTTGTATCGCTTTTTGTTAGAGAAGTCAAAACTGCTATTTCTTTATATGAAGAGTTTTTCTTTATATAAAAACCCATTTCATAGGAGGTAAGTTTTATGTCTTCTCCATTATAAAATATTTTAGAATCGCCAAAATAATTTATATCACGGCTAGTATAAATCGTCCCATTTAATATGTTGTATTTTTTTTCAAAACCACTAAAAGTATATAGTTTGGTGCTATTAGCTAGGTATCTATTATAAACCATGAGTAATATAGAAAAAATGATTAAAACTACGATTATGGAAAAAGGACTATTGACTATTTTAGAAAAGGTTACTTTTTTACTCTCCTTCTTTAGGTTCGGTTTTTTCTTGTTCATCTATACTGCCTTCTTTCTTATCAGACTTTCTTTCTAAAGTCAAATTGATAATAGTATTTAAATCGATTGGGGTATCCGGTTCGATCGACTGAGATTTAACTCGTCCATAACCGGATATATTATACGTTATTCCCGTGAGATTGCAGAAATTTCCCACTTCGCTCGTAGTCCATTCTATCATATTAGGCATTACTATGTCTAAAGAATTTGTAAGTAAGAAAACTTTACTTCCCTTTATGACGTTGCTGCCTTTTTGAGGAAATTGGTCGATTATTCTAGAACCAGAACCTATCTTTATGACTTCTAAATCGAGATTTTGTAATTCATTTATAGCTTCTTCTGTATATGAATTTATATAATTTCTAATCGATTTAATCTTATTTTTGTCTTCTTCTACTACTAATTGGTCGAGATTTTTGTACTTGGCAATAGACTCAACAATCGACTTTACGGGTTTTGCTAAAGTACGTGATGATGCTTCTAACTTTTTTACTGAAATATAGATGATATATTCTGGGTCTTCATATGGGAATAAACCCGCAAAACTTCTTATATTATCGTATTTACCATGCATGTAGCCACCGGTTGATGATACGATTTGAGCTGTACCTGTTTTACCGATTAGAGTAGTCGAGTCGGTTTTGTAAACACGCCCTGTTGCTACTGGGTCGTCTCCGTTTACAGTATCGTGCATGAGTTCGAGGATTTTATTTATCGTTTTCTCGCTAGCAATTTGGTCTATTTCCGTTCTTTTTCCTCGATATATCTCTTCTTTTGTATCGGGATCTATTACTTTATCTACTATATATGGTCTTAAAAGCGTTCCATTATTGGCAAGAGTTGTCAAGGCTTGAATATTTTGAATTGGCGTAGTCGTGATACCTTGACCAAAAGCAGCGTTTGCTATTTCTAGTTCATAATTTGGATTTATGATGCCGGAATATTCATCGGCCATTTCTATACCTGTTTTCTTACCAAAGCCCAGTTTTTTATAGAAATCGATGAGTTTATCTTTTCCTAGGGCAAGTCCTAATTCGGCAGCTGCTACGTTTGATGAGTATTGAAAACCTTTATCGAAAGAGATAGTACCCCATCCTCGGCCGTCGTTCCAGTCGGTTACTTTATCTTTACCTATAATTTTAGTTCCCGATAACAACTCTTTCTCCGGTTCGTAAATTCCTGCTTCGATTGCTGCCATAAAGCTAAATATTTTCATCGTCGAACCAGGTTCATAAGAATAACTTACAAGTGGGTTATTGTAATTAGTTATGTTTAATTTATTTGGGTCATAACTAGGTGTCGATGCACTTCCCAAGATAGCTCCTGTTTTAGCATTGGCTACAGTAACTGTGACCCACTCGAATTTGGAATCGTTTGTCATATCAGAAATGGCATTTTCTAAATACATTTGGATATTTGAATCGATTGTAAGATATATGTCTTTTCCACTTATGGAGTCTTCTTCTATTACAGGTGTATCGGCGATTTGATAACCGTAGGCATCCTGCTGGTAAGTAATAGAGCCGTCTTTTCCGGTTAGCTCGTTATTGTAGTATCCTTCGACGCCCAATTCCCCTACTATTTTTCCGTCATATTTTTTTGCATATCCTATTATATAAGAAGCAAAATCGCCGTATGGGTAGTATCTTTTTGAACTCTGAATAAACCCAATCCCCGGTAGGTCGAGAGCTTGTATTTCGATTTTTTTCTTTTCACTTATATCTCTGCCACCCGGGCCTAACTCGACCTGGTAGCCTTTGGTATTTAGAAGCGAAAGTATCCTTTCCGGCGACATATTAATGTATTCGCTCAACACATTAGCAGTATATTCTTTATCGACGACGTGTCGAGGCTTTTTAGGGTTAGTCGTCCTGCTTTCTGATAGGAATGCTACTACCGTATAAGAATTGACATTTTTTGCTAGGGCTTCTTCATTGACGCTGTAAATCGTTCCCCTTGATGCACTTATTTTAGTGGTGGCACTATAGCGGTTTGTAGCAACCTGTTTTATGTCTACTCCATCGACATCATTAGAGTTACTCACGTATATGAGTTTTGCTATTATTCCACCAAATAAAAGAACAATACACATTATTCCATAGTAACTTATGCGAATTGTATTGTTCCTTTTTGCCATAATGACCTCCTAATTATTGATAACAATGATATTGTCATTATTATAACTTAATCCGTATGCCTTTGCAATATCTTGGATATTAGAAAGACTCGCTAATTCGTCGACTTGCATAGATAGACTTTGATTGTTATTGGCCTGCTTTTCGACTTTGCTTTTCATCTTTTCGACTTCGATATTCGATTTTGACAACGTCGCTTGAGTGAATACTATAGAGGTAGGTACTCCTATCGTCAAGACGAATATTATAAATATCATAAATCTATCTAAAGGTTTTAGTTTTTCTGTTTTCTTTTTTTTCATGGTTTACATCCTTTCTATTATTCTCAATTTTGCACTTTTGCTACGGCTATTTATGGCTATTTCCTCTTTGCTCGGAGTAATCGGCTTTTTATTTATGAGTTTAATCTTCGGTTTATATTCTTCCGGAATGTTTGGAAGACCTTTTACGATTTCTGGTACTTCACTATACTTTTTAAATATCTGTTTTGTTATTCTATCTTCTAGTGAATGAAACGTTATTACTGAGATGCGGCCATGCGTATTTAATAAATCGATAGCGTCTGGCAAAACACTTTCCAATATGCGAAGTTCATCGTTTACTTCTATTCTGATTGCTTGAAATATTTGGCGTTCTGGGTGGTGTGTTAAAAAGTATTTAGTAGGAACTGCATTAGATATTACCTCGACCAGTTCTAAAGTCGTGTTTATAGGGCGAATCTTTATTATAGCTTTGGCAATAGATTTGCTGTAACGTTCTTCTCCGTATTTGAAGAAGATGTCGACTAATCTTTCGAGTTCATACTCGTTTACTACCGTTTTAGCACTGAATTCTTTTGTCGTATCCATTCTCATATCGAGTTCTGCATCCTTCATGAAGCTGAAACCTCTTTGAGCATCGTCGATTTGAGGACTAGAGAGACCTAGATCGAATATGATGCCATCGACTTTTTCGATGCCCTTTTTATTCAATTCTTCTTTTAAATTTTTGAAGTTCGAATGAATTAAAGTGACATTTTTGGAAGCTGCAAAAACTTTTTTTCCATTATCGATGGCTAACTTATCCTGATCGAAGGCGAATAGAAAACCCCTTTTCAATCGCTTTTGAATTTCACGGCTGTGACCAGCATATCCTAGCGTTGCGTCGACGTATGTACCATTTGGTTGAACATTTAGCCCGTCGACTGCTTCAGAAAGCAATACACTTACATGCATAATATGTCCTCCTATTCATATAGACTTTCAGCTATTTTAGCAAAGTCTTCTAGATTTTCGTCGAGGAATTCGTCGTAAGCATTTTTACTCCATATCTCCAAGTGGTCATCTATTCCTAAGATGACGACTTCTTTTTCTAAAGCTGCATATGTTTTTAGGATTCCTGGTATACATATTCGATTTTGATTATCGAATTTGCAGGAAGTAGCACTCGATAGAAGTATTCTCATAAATTTTCGTGTGTCCGACTTCGTAATGGATAGTTCGGCAAACTTGGATATGATGCTTTCCCATTTTTCTAATGGATATACGAGTAAGCACTTTTCAAATCCTCGTGTTACGATGACTTCTTCTCCTAAATTCTCTAGGAGTTTTGCAGGCATCATAAGACGGTTTTTGTTATCTAAGTTATGATGAAACTCGCCAATTAGCATAGAAGTCCCCCACTTTCTACCACATTGTACCACTTTCTAGAATAATAGTACAGCATAAATTAGGAGTTTTCAATAAAAAAAAGACCTTTTAGGTCCATTTTACGCCTTTGGTGTAAAATTCATTTTTTTGGATTTTTGACTTTTTTTAACAATCGAATTGGTTATGGCATCTAAAACGCTTTTTACACTTCCAGATGTGTCGGCTATTTCACCATCTTCTATCTGTTTACTTAAAGAGGTCATAAAGTCTTTAAAGTCTTGGGAAACGGCGATATTTTGGATATCTTTAAAATTTTGTCCGACAATACAATCGATTATGACTATATAATCTTTTACTATGGTGTAGAATACCTTGTATTCGTTGACTTTAAAATAGATTATGTAAGGAATTTTTTTACCTATTAAAGGCGTTTCTCCACTTCTCGGACTTTTTATCGTCTTTTCTAACTGTGATACTACTCTTTTGCGTGATGAAACTGGTAATTGCAACACAGTCGACAAAAGTTTAGGTACCATTTTTTTACCTTCCGCATCTTTTTCTAATGTACTATGAAATAATACCTTTGGGTCACTATTTTTTGTTTCGTTGCCTTGGAAGTTTTTAGATGTCTTATAATCAGCTATTTCGGTTAATAGACTCATCTTTTCTCTTAGTTCATCTTCTATTAAACCCATATTATCTTCATCGGTTTCTCCTAAACTCAATTCGATTAATGCATCTATATCTTCTAAAATTTCTTTTGCATCAAAGTCAGTTCTCATGCTTTCAATTAAAGTGATTTCTTCACTAGATAACATCTTTTCTTTTTGTTCATTAAATGCTTTCACAAAAGACTCTTTAGTTAGACGATTTTGGAGATTTCTAAGTTGAGCTAAGAATTCTTTTTTTTGCTCTTCCGTGTATGGAGAATGCGCTAATAATTCTATAAATTTATCTTCATCGCATGGTACTGCTACTACTCTATTTACTAGATATTCTTCTATTGGATTTTCAATTATCTGTTTTGGAGTTATAACTGTATCTTTTACTGGCTGTTCGCTTGGAGCTGTTTCTTTATCTTTTAAATCTAGGTATTTTTTGCAATGTACTTGTAATAAACGGTTTATTTCAAGTGGTCTATTTTCGTTTATAGCATTTATCATGACTAAATCCAAATTGGCAATAGTGCTTTGGTCAAATATTACTCCTTTTTTACAATATATAAAATATGAAATCATATTTACTAGGCGATAGCTTATCAAATCAGCAGGCTCTTTAAATGAATCATTATATGTTTCCAATTCTTTTAAAAATGTATACAAATATTCACGATATAAATTTATGAAGGCTTCTATGTTTTCTAAAGCTACACTATAATCTTCTTCTATTAATTCAGCCATTTTCTTTTCTAAAGCGATATAGATTTCTTCTATTTCATCACGAATTATATAATCATCTTTAGAACTTTTTCCGTTTATTTTTATACCAGATATCATGAGGTAAGAATAATCAGGGTCTATTCCTGAAGCTGATATTCCTAATATAGGTAATTCATATGTAGTATTAGTTAATCCTTCTTTTGTTAGTGCTGATAAAATAGTTTCAACTTTTAAAATTTTCTTTTCAATAAAAAGTTTCTTTTTTTGAATATATAATATGACTTGTTCTTTAGAAAAATTTAACGGCATAGAGCTATTTAACAGGCTATTCAATTTTCCTATTGCTTCTTTTCTGCCGATATGGGCTGGCATGTTTTTGGCAACATCTAAAATTTTCAAAAGTCTTTTTAGGTCTTGACTATTAACTTTGTGGGTTTTTTTAAGAGTATTTCTAACTCCATTTAAAATACTTTTTTCTATTATCATAACGTTTAAATCCCCTTTTCTTAAAACTAGGACTCGTATTATATAATGTCTTTTATTTTTTGTCAACTATAAGGCTTTTACCTATACAAAAAGTGAAAGTAGTTCATACTTTATGGTAGGAGGAAATTTTTATGTTGTTTGATAAAAACGGTTTTTATATGATAGAACCTCAAGAGAAAGATTACGATTTTGCTCTCGATATCATAAATGGCAAGGGACCAAGCTTGGAGATTTACGATTTAGATGAAGCTTTAGAAAAAGGCAATCTCTTTCCAAAACTTTATACTCCATATAAGAATTATAAACCAGGTAAATTGAAAGTATTTACAGAAAGAGAAAGAATGTTATTGAATATTCAAATGTTAGAATTTTCTATTACCGATTTAAATCTTTATTTGGATATGCATCCTGAGGATAAAGACGCATATAGAGTGTTTAAGTCATATGTCGAAGAGTGCAAAAAAGCAAAAAAAGAATTTACAAATATTTTTGGACCACTAACTTTAGATAATTTGACAGATGAGTATGAGTGGTCGATGGGTCCTTGGCCTTGGGAAGAAGGTGGAATGTAATGTTTAAATATGCTAAAAATTTACCATATCCTTTGAACATTAAAAAGAAGGATTTAAACATGGCCAAATATATCATTACTCAGTTGGGTGGCTACGCCGGAGAACTTGGGGCAAGTCTTAGATATTTTAGTCAAAAATTTAGTATGCCAGACGATAAAGGGAGAGCCCTATTAAACGATATTTCGACCGAAGAACTCGGGCATGCAGAAATGATATCGAGCATGGTTCACATGTTGACTAAAGATGCAACCATAGACGAATTAAAAGCTGCTGGACTCGAGAGCATGTATGCTGAACACGGAGTCGGCATATATCCAACGGATTCAAACGGAGTTCCATTTTCTGCACTTACATTTGCTTCTACTGGAGATGTGATTGCCGATTTATCTGAAGATATGGCAGCTGAACAGAAAGCTCGTGCTGCATATGAAAGATTAATAGATTTGGCGACTGACCCTGATGTCATAAACCCATTACTCTTCTTAAGGCAAAGAGAAGTCGTACATTTTAATAGGTTCAAAGAATTATACGATTACTATAGAAAAGCTTGTAAATAATAATGTCGTGAAAAAGTAAGAATCGCAACTCGTTTTACTTTTTCTTTTGCTTATGTTAAAATTAAGCAAGAAATGGGGAGATTTTAATGCAAAAATCGACTATTGTATTTAAAGTGAGCGACAATTTGAAAGATGAGATAATCGAACACTATAAGGATACGGCAAAGATTAAAAAGCCACCTTATTCGGTTTTTCAAAGTGAAGATTTTGGGACGACAGTAACGCTTTATGAGTCCGGTAAAATCATGTTTCAAGGAGTAAGTGCCGACATAGACTATAATTATTGGAAAGAAAGAGAAGCTTTTTTAAACAAGAGAGATGTCGATAAGGAGCTGCGAATAAAAGATGCTAAAGATAAAAAGAAAAAAGAAAGCCTACATGAGGTCACTTATAAAAGTGTTTCTACTATCGGCTCAGATGAGGTTGGAACGGGCGATTATTTTGGTCCAATCGTCGTTACTGCTTCTTATGTAGGCGTAGATAAAATAGACTTTTTATCAGAACTTGGAGTTAGAGATTCTAAGAAGCTCACCGATGAAAAGATGTTAAAAATTGCTCCAGAGATAATAAGAGAAATACCCCATGTGACATATATTTTATCCCCAGAAGACTACAATAAAGCCGGCATAACCAATATGAATAAGGTTAAAGCTATTTTGCACAATAAGGTTTTAGTAAGCATTCTTAAAAAAGGGGCATACGATTATAAATACATCGTCGTCGACCAGTTTTCGTATGTATCAAAATACTTCGAGCATATCGCTAGTGCTAAAGAAAAGGTAACAAATATAGAGTTTACTACTCATGCAGAGGATAAGTGCCTAAGTGTAGCAGTTTCGAGCATCATAAGCAGGTATATATTTTTAAAAGAGATGGATGCTATGAGTAAAAAATATGGAATGGAAATTCCCAAGGGTGCTACTCAAACTGCAGATGAGGCTGCTATGAATTTTGTGAAGAAATATGGAATTGATGAGTTATCAAAAGTTGTAAAGTTAAATTTTAAAAATACCGAAAAGATAAAGAAGTCTATAGATTAAAGACTTCTTTTATAGTATGAGTAAAAATTTTCTTATTTCATCGTAGCCTAAATTATCTCTACTTACTAAGACTAAATCTAAGTTGCATAGATACATTATGATTTTTTCGAGTTCTTCTATAGTGTATTTAGCTCCAGCATCTCTTAAAAGTTTTACTCTAAATGGATGCATATCGTTCATTTCTTTAGCGATTACATCGTTAGGTATTTTATCTTTTGCATATAGTTTTATGTTATAGATAGTTATATACTCTTTGGCGAGCATGACGACTAGTGGCACTACTTCCATTTTGGAAGTTTCCAAGTCTTCGAGCATCTTTAAAGCTTTTTCGATATTTTTGTTTATTACCGCATCTTTAAAGCCGAATTGGTCTACCGAGTTGTAGTTCGAGGCGTACTCTTCTATTTCTTCTAGAGTAAAGCC
>CANDHX010000043.1 GCA_947384645.1 uncultured Mycoplasmatota bacterium
AGATTCCGGATTGTGACTGGAGTTCAGACGTGTGCTCTTCCGATCTGAAAATTCAACTTATTATTTGAAACCCATATAGGGGTAACCGAAGACAAAAAGAGTACAGTTTACTTAAGAGGAGAGACAGCCCAAGGAATATTTGTTAATTTTCCTAATGTCCAAAGAGCCATGCGTCTTAAAGTGCCTTTTGGAATTGGTCAGATAGGTAAATCTTTTAGAAATGAAATAACTCCTGGTAATTTTATCTTCCGTGTTCGTGAATTTGAACAAATGGAACTAGAATTTTTTTGCAAACCCGATACTGATTTAGAATGGTTTGGTTTTTACAAAAATACGTGCTTAGATTTCTTAAAAACGTTAGGATTAAAAAAAGAAAATCTTCGTTACAGAGACCACAAAAAAGAAGAGTTATCTTTCTATAGTAAAGCGACTACTGACATAGAGTACAAATATCCTATGGGTTGGGGCGAACTTTGGGGAATAGCTGATAGGACTGACTACGATTTATCCGTTCACATGGAGCATTCGTCTAAAGACTTGCGTTACCTAGACCCAGAGACCAACGAAAAATACATTCCATACGTAATCGAACCTTCAGTCGGTTTAGATAGATTGTTCTTAGCAGTTTTATGCGATGCATATGATAAAGAAATTTTAGAAAATGAAGAAGAACGTGAAGTATTGCACTTACTTCCAGCTCTTGCTCCATATAAATTGTCGATTTTACCTCTCATAAAAAAAGTACATGCTGCTAAAGCAAAAGAGATTTATAGCATATTATGTAGCGAATTTCCGGTATCTTATGATGAAACTGGTAGCATAGGAAAACGTTATAGAAGAAGTGATGCTATAGGTACGCCATTCGCTATAACGATCGACGATGATACCCTTGAAAAAGGTACTGTAACTCTTCGGGATAGAGACACTATGGAACAAATCACACTCTCTGTAACAGAGTTAAAAGATTACATTAATACTAAGATTAAATTATAAAAATAACACCGTCTAACTTTTGGTGTTATTTTTTGTGATTTTTTTAACTTCTTGAGCAATCTCGTCGTTGCTCATCTTTAAAGCAATAACCAACTTTGCAAAAGTATCTAATAGAGGAACATTATAATCGTTTTCTACTCTAAAAATTGTCTTCCTATCGACATTAGTAATTTTTTCTAATTCCTCTTGAAATAGCTTCGCTCTAATTCTATATTCTTTTAGCATATTTCATCACTTATCAAAATTGTAGCAAGTATGCCCCATAATGTTATTATTTAATCGGACACGGTTGCCACAAATGGAAGAGGTAAGAATATGAACAAAGATACGAAAACTAGAATAATTATAATAGGAGTAATTGCAACTTTAATAGTACTAGTGGGCTCCTTCACTTATGCCTTCTTTGTAGCAAACCCAACAGTAGAAAAATTTGCTAGTGACATAACTACTGGTACGATGCGTATGAGATTTGCCGATAATGATAACAGTATCAAAGCCAATATAAACCACGGAGATAGCATAACAAAGAAATTTATTATAGAAAATACTGGAACATTAGACACATATGCTTCGATTTACTTAGAAGAATTAATCAATACATATACTAAAGGTTCATTTTCCTATGATTTAGAGTCATCTGAATAGAAGAGGGGACTTATACAAATATATTAACGGATAGACTAGTTCCAACAACAGATACAAGAATGTCCACAGACTTAGCGGAGAATCTACTCATCCCAGCAGGCAAAAAGATTTACTATAATCTAATTTTAAAATTAAATATCTTAAATGATATAGACCAATCGAAAGACTTCGAAGCAAATTTTTCTACAAAATTTACCATAAAACAAAGTGGCAAAAAACTAACATCAGAAGATGTCGTGAGCTTGCTAGGATATAAAGTATCATCTAAACCTATAAATTATAATTCAACTTATAAGGTTAAAGAAAATTATGACGAACAAATATTGACTTATGAAGTTCCAAATACTGATTTAGAATACAATATCAAATATGCCGAAACTTGCAGTTATGATAAGACAACAGCAAAATTTACTTTAAATAGCCCAACAGTTCAAAAATATAGTGAAGCATATTCCAATTTGAGTGGAAAATATGTTGGATAAAAAGAATTCTCAAGATAAAAAATTAAGAATTCCTTTATAATTATAGGTAATAAGAGAACGAATATTAAATTTCTTCTATATCAAATGCATATTCATAACTTATTCTTCGTAGGAAACCTGTATCCATAAAAGCCTTTTCTTTATGAGAAAACTCTACTATATCTTTTGAACCAAAAGATTCAAAATATTTTTTAACTTTTTTTAAAATGTCTAATTCCTCTTTAGAAAAAACATCGCAATTAACTACTTGTTTAGAAGAAATTATATGACTTTCATAGTTGTTTTGAATTTCATAATCATAATTGATTATATTTTCTCTAACTCCTAAGCTTAACAAACATTCAAATTGGTCAGGAACAGGTCCAAATGGAAGCTTAACATATTCTAGACCAGTAATAGATTTACAATTTTCTTTATAAAACAAAAAATCAGCATAAAACATTTCCTTTAATAATTTAGTCTTAAAAATAAAACTTTGTGAAAAAAACAATATCATATTATAAACTTTATCTAAATTAAATTCGGTATATCCATTAAATTCAGATAAGAAATTGAAAAAAGGTAATTCAATACTATCAGAAAATCTTTCTTGCAAATGTTTACACAATTTTTGGAAATCTTTAGAAGAAAACATATCTCTATTTGCATTTATAATAGTAAAAATAGTATCTCGTCTTGCTAATAAACTATTGATTATAATTGCATAACTGTCGTTTGGAATAGAAGTGCCTTTTTCATAACTTATAAGAGTTTTTTTTGCACACCCAATCACTTTAGAAAATAATTCTTGAGATAGTCCGAAGCTTTTTCTTAAATTTATGATATCTTCGCTTTTTATCCCATAATTTTCATTGTACATTTTTATGGCTTTTAAAGTTACTTCATTATCTAGGTTTTCGTCATAAACTAAATTATTACATTTAGTACAAAATCTTCTATTAGAATTAAATGAAATTATCTTTCCTTTTATATTATATTCGTTTTTATATTCTTGTACATATGTTTTATCATTATTACAAATATCACATCTCATAACAATTCCTCCTTAATTATTGTCAAGATGAAAAGAGAGACAAACAGATGTTTCACTATTATTATATATTTCAATTTTTAACTTAATATAAACTACATGACCATTTACTAAGTTTTTAAAAGTTAATGAATTATTCGATTTTGCATAGGTAGGTTTATAATCAAAAACATAATCTTTAGAAGATATCAAAAGGATTTCTTGCCAAGCATCTTCTAATGAAATGCCTATTTTTAATAGTTCTGATATAATATCTCTATCTTTTCTAGTAGCAAATCTTCGATTCCCTTGTCTAATTAGTTTTTTCATTTTAGATAGTAATTTAATCTGAGTACCAGTCAAAGTTGCACCAACTTTCTAAAAATTCCATATCACCTTTTCAAAAATATAGTAACTTATGTAACCGGAAGTGTCAATATATAGTTCTCACAAATAATAAAAATAATATTTTAAAAATCAGTAATTTATAGTATACTTAAACAGTAAAAGAAAAATAAATTTTATATACTTTTAGGAGGTTATCGCTTTGGCTAAAAAACTTGTAACATACATACTCAGTATATTTGGAAGTATCACGGGAACTATCTTTGGAAAATATGCTCTTATATTTTTGATTTCATTACTTCCCATTTTAGAACTTCGTGGAGGATTAATTGCAGCAGCACTTTTAGATATAAAACCACTTAATGCATTTTTAATCTGCTTACTTGCAAATATTTTAATAATCCCTTTTGTCTTATTTTTAATGGATACGATTTTAAATCTCTTATCGAAATTTAAAATGTTTAAAAAGATGATAGACTGGTTAAAAAATAAAACTCTTAAGAAAAAAGACACGATTGAAAAATACGGATATTTGGGAATAATGCTATTTGTCGCAGTACCCCTTCCCGGAAGTGGAGCATGGACTGGATGCTTCTTAGCAGTACTTCTTGGTTTAGATAAAAAGAAAAGCTTTTTAGCTGCACTTCTAGGTGTCCTAATAGCGGGAATTATAATGATGATTTTCTCATACGGACTTTTGAAAGGAATATTGAACTGATATGGTAATTAAAAAAGATATAAACAAAGACATTTTTAGAGAATACGACATAAGGGGAGAGTATCCTACTCAAATAGATGCTGATACTGCTTACACGATAGGTCTTGCCTATGGAACTAAAATAAAAAGTCTCGGTAAAACGAAATGTGTCGTAGGACATGACAATAGAATTTCGGGCAAAGAATTAACCGACGCTTTAATAGAAGGAATAACTAGCACAGGAATAAATATTACCTATATAGGTTTAGTCACAACGCCGATGTATTATTTTGCTTGCCTACACTTAGGAATAGATACAGGAGTCATGGTAACAGCAAGTCATAACCCAGTAAACGACAATGGCTTTAAAATTGCTTTAACCGACTATAATAATGCTTGCGGAGAAGCAGTAAAGGAGCTTTTGGAAGTAGCTTTAAAAGGAGATTTTGCTAAAGGTGACGGAGTAATAAAGAATATCGATATAAAAGATGCCTACATAGAAAGAATATTAAGAGGCATCGAATTATCTAAACCGCTAAAAATAGTAGTAGACCCTGCAAATGCAACTGGCTCTATTATCGTAAAAGATATTTATTCTCGTCTCAACTTAGAAATAATTTATATAAATGAAGAAAGCGACGGAGCATTCCCAAATCACCACCCAGACCCAAGTATCGAAGCTAACATGGAACAACTAAAAGAATGTGTTTTAAAAAACGATGCGGATTTAGGAATAGGGTTAGACGGCGATGCTGATAGACTTGGAATTATAGACGAAAAAGGCACATTTGTTGCAGCAGATACACTAATGGCTGTAATTTGGAACGATTTAATGTCTAAAGTCGAAAATAAAACAGCTCTATTCGATGTCAAATGCTCAAAACAATTAGAAGATGAAATTGTTCGCTTAGGCGGTAATCCTTTTATATATAGAACGGGAAACTCCTATTTAAAAAATAAAATTAAAGAAATGGATTTAGCCTTCGGAGGAGAACTATCCGGTCATCTGTTCTTTAGGGACCGCTGGGACGGATTCGACGATGGAATATATGCGAGCTTGAGACTTTTGGAGATACTTTCGAATACTTCATCTCCTATGAGTAAATTATACGAAAACTTTCCAAAATATTATAGCACTCCCGAAATCAAGGTTAAAACTACAGAAGATAAAAAATTTAAAATAGTAGATAAAGTAAAAAAATACTGCACCGAAAAAAATCTAGATATGATAACCGTAGACGGCATTCGAGTTACCTATATAGACGGTTGGGCTTTGATAAGAGCTTCTAATACAGGACCAAATTTAACTTTACGCTTTGAAGCTACGACTGAAGAAAGACTAAAAGAAATTAAAGAAGAATTCGAAAATCTCGTAAACGAATTCAATCGAGAATAGTAAAATTTCTATTCTTTTTTTTATTCCCATAAATATACTTTAATAGGTGAAATTTATGGATATAGAAGAATATAGACGAATCAAAAAAAGAAGAAAAAACCAAAACAACATAGACACAAAATCCGATAGACAAAAATATATAACTGGACTAATCTCGAGAATTCTTCTATCGATAATTCTTTTCTTCAGTTTAATAATTTTTTCTAATACGTCGAATTTAGGAGAAAATTTTATTCGAGAAAAAGTACTTCAAGATAATATCTCTTTTACCAAAATTAAAAATCTCTATAATAAATATTTGGGAAGCGTCGTTCCTTTTGAAAATATAATAAAAAATGATGCTACAACCGTATTTAATGAAAAACTTACCTACGAAAAAATCGACAACTATAAAGACGGCTTCGAACTACAAGTTCAAAAAAATTACCTCGTTCCCATTATAAACTCTGGTGTAGTCGTCTTCATAGGCGAAAAAGAAGGATATGGTAAAACCGTAATAGTCCAAGGAATAGATGAAGTCGATTACTGGTATGGAAATGTCACAAATACGACTGTTTCTTTATACGACTATGTAAACAAAGGTACATATTTAGGAACTACAGAAGGAGAAAAACTCTATCTGACGTTTAAAAAGGGGAATGAATTTTTAGACTATAATGAAGTTATCGAATAAATTAAAATTACATTCGCTCACTATAGTCCTTTTTCTCGTTGGATTTTTAACGGGTTACATAAAATACCTTTTGATGATTTTCATAATAGTAATCGTTCACGAATTAGGACACGTAATAATGGCTATAATATTTAAAAGAAAAATCGAATCATTAACGCTTCTTCCCTTTGGGGGCTTATTAAAAATGTACAGTATTCAAAGTACGTCGATTTTTGAAGATTTACTAATATCTATAGGAGGAATACTGTTTCAACTTTTATTGGCAGTCGCCTTATACCTACTGCATTTTAACAATTTAATCGAACAAAATATCTTTGAATTTATGAATTCTTACAATAAAATGATAATAGCTTTTAATTTAATCCCTATTTGTCCACTTGACGGCTATAAGATGACTAAACTCCTTATGGAACTCCTTTTTCCATTTAAACTGACCTTCAAAATATCATTCGTTCTAAGCTCAATGATATTGATATTTATCATAAGCTCAAATTTTAACGTCGTTAAAGATAATATCTTCATCTTTACATTTCTAGTTATTAGTACTATCGAAGAAATTAAAGCATCCTTCCTCATAGTCCAAAAATTTTACTTAGAAAGAATTTTGTACGATTTTAAATATCCACGAAAAAATATATCTAAAAAAGAAGATATGTACAAAAATAAAATCAATTATATAAATGGAATACACGAAAAAAAATTTCTTTTAAAAAATCGTTATCAAAAATAAAAAGAATTCGAGATTGTTAAAATAGACCTTTATTTTTTCTCTATATTTTACTATAATTAAAATATACGAATTAAGAATAGGTGAGCAAAATGAAGAAAAGAATAGTAAGTGCAATCGTGATGATGATAATATGTATACCTCTACTCATCATAGGCGGACTTCCCTTTAGAATAGGAATTGCTTTATTGTCGATTCTTGCCTATAAAGAAGTTTTAGACATAAAGGGATTAAATAATTATCCTAAAATAGTCGAGATATTGGGATTATTCATCATATTACTTCTAAATTTTTCGAATAGAGATCTATTAAATGATACAATAGGTTTAAACTACCGTTACATTGCAGTATCCTATTTAGTCATGTTCTTGCCTACCATTTTTTACTTCGACAAAAAGAATTATACGACGAAAGATGCTTTTGAACTCTCATCATTTATCATATTTTTAGGAATAGTATTCAATTCGATTTCCAATATCTTAATATATGAAAAGCCGTACTTCTTTTTACTCATCTTAATCACTATTTTTACAGATACTTTTGCTTATATTATCGGTTCTATGATTGGACGGCACAAGTTTACTAAGATAAGTCCAAATAAGACGATAGAGGGCTGTCTTGGCGGATTAGTAATGGGTACAGTTTTATCTACTATATATTACGAAACTTTTATAGGTTCCTCTCCCCTTATAAAAGTAATACCGATTATCGCATTGTTGTCTTTAATATGTGAAATGGGCGATTTATTCTATAGTGCAATCAAAAGAGAAAGAAATATCAAAGATTTCTCGAACCTCATTCCGGGTCATGGAGGCATCCTAGATAGAATAGATAGCATTACTTTTGTAACGCTCGCTTACGTCCTCATAAGAGGCATCATATAATAGAAAGGAAGACTAGTAAATGATAGCATTTATTTTATTGATATTGATTTTAGGAATTTTGATATTCGTTCACGAATTAGGGCATTTCTTAACCGCTAAAAATAGGGGAGCTTATGTCTATGAATTCGCACTCGGTATGGGTCCAAAAATATTCAGTTTTAAAAGAAAGAATAAAAAAGACCCAACTCTATATAGTTTAAGATTATTTCCAATCGGAGGGTTTTGTGCCATAGCTGGAGAAGTCGATGAAAACGACGGAATGGACGTCAAACTAAAAAAATCCGATTACATGTGCAATAAAAAAATCTGGGAAAGATGTCTAATCCTCATAGCCGGAGTTACGATGAATTTTATAACGGGAATTCTAATACTATTCATCTCAGGCCTTATCTGGGGGTCATCCGACCAGCGAAGCTTCATAGGTGTCGTAACTGAAGGAGACCCAGTAGCAAACGCCGGTATAGAAGTTGGAGATAGAATTGTTTCAATCAATGGCAAAAAAGCTGATAATTGGGACGAAGTAATCTTGATTTTAAATTTAAAAAACAAGAGTGATGAGTACACGTTCAAAATAAAGAAACCTAGTGGAGAAGTTAAAGAATATAAGATTACTCCAAGAATCGAAAAGGACGATGAAGGTAACGTAACTAAAAAGACCTTTGGTGTAGGACAAAACCCAACTCGTACTAAAGGCTTAACAAGTGCTATTAGGTACGCCTTCCAAAAATCTTGGTCTATTCTATCTTCAATGGGCATGATAATAAGTTCCTTAGTCACAGGCGAATTATCTTTAAATGCTTTATCTGGACCTATAGGAGTTTATTCGGTAGTTGGAGAAGCAGTTAAGACGAGCGTCGAATCTGTATTATATTTAATGGCTTATTTAAGCTTAAATTTAGGCTTCGTTAACATCTTACCATTCCCTGCTTTTGACGGTGGAAGAGTATTGTTCTTAATAATTGAAGCAATACGCAAGAAAAAGATGAACCCTAAAATTGAAAATGGAATAAATGCCATAGGATTTGCATTATTGATGCTTCTCATGTTGATAATCTCGATTAAAGATATAATCAATTTGTTTTAAAAAATACTTGTAAAAATACGTAATAAATAATATAATCATATTGTGAGAAACACACTAAAGATACTAGCGTGTTCTCCTAATGGGTAACACGACTAAATAACCTTTAAGAGGATATCTAGTCGTGTGTTTTTTCTATTATATTTTAATCACTAGGATTAAAACAGTAA
>CANDHX010000044.1 GCA_947384645.1 uncultured Mycoplasmatota bacterium
AATATTAGCAAAATCTTCTATTGCAGTACGTTTTACTATTCCTTTTTTGGTAGCAAATAATAAGTATTTATATTCTTCTTCATCATTAGAAATCTTAATTATCGAACTTACCATTTCATCTTTTTCGATTTGTAGAAGATTTATTACTGGCAATCCTTTAGACTGTCTAGTAAATTCAGGTATTTCATAGCCTTTTAATCTATAAACTTTACCTTTATTTGTAAAGAATAATATGTAATCATGTGTAGATACATTGACCATCAATTTGACATTATCTTCTTCGTTAGTACTCATGCCTTTGACGCCAACTCCACCACGATTTTGGGTTTTGTATGTATTAGCAGCTAATCTTTTAATATAACCTTTGTCAGTTATAGTAATAATGCTGTTTTCTTCAGGAATTAATGATTCGTCTTCAATGAAGTCGATTGCTGTCATGTCAATCTTTGTACGACGTTCATCTCCATATTTTTCTTTGATTTCTGTAAGTTCTGACTTAATGATATCCAATACTTTTTGGTCACTAGCTAAAATAGCTTTTAATTCTTCTATCAGTTTTAATAATTCTGCTAATTCTTCTTCTATTTTGCTTCTTTCTAATCCGGTTAATCTGCGAAGTTTTAACTCTAGTATGCTATCAGCTTGTATTTCCGATAATGCAAATCTTTTAATGAGTTTTTCCTTTGCAATGACGTCACTTTCGGCTTCTTTGATAATCTTAATGACCTCATCGATATTATCTAAAGCTATTTTGTATCCTTCTAAAATGTGAACTCTTTTTTCTGCTTTATCGAGTTCAAATCTCGTCCTTCTAATGATTACTTCTTTTTGATGTTCTATATATTTACTGATGATATCTTTTAAACCTAAAGTTTTAGGGACTCCCATGTCTAACATTATAAATAAAATTCCGTACGTAGTTTGGAAATCAGTATGTTTATATAAATTGTTTAATACAACTTGAGGATTAGCATCCCTTTTTAATGTAATAGTTATTTTTAGACCGTTTTTTAAATCTGTATGGTAATCTGATATACCATCTATTACTTTATTATGCACTAATTCTGCAACTTTTTCTTTTAATGATAGCGTATTAGTACCATAAGGAACTTCATCAATCACGATGTAATTTTTTCCGTTTTTTTCTTCTATTACAGCATTACTTCGGATAGTTATAGATCCTCTGCCGGTCTCATAAGCTTTTTTGATACCACTATTTCCTAGTATTATGGCTCCTGTAGGGAAATCTGGGCCTTTAATATACTGCATTAAGCCTAGAGTATCAATTTCTGGATTATCGATATATGCTATACAACCGTCGATGACTTCTTTTAAATTATGTGGCGGAATGTTTGTTGCCATACCTACGGCAATTCCTGTCGTACCGTTAACTAAAATATTTGGAAATCTAGAAGGTAAAACTACTGGTTCTTTTTCTAGACCGTCAAAGTTTGGTACAAAATCTACAGTATTTTTATTTATATCTCTTACCATTTCTAAAGAGATCTTAGCCATTCTCGACTCGGTATAACGATAGGCTGCTGCCCTGTCTCCATTGATATTACCAAAGTTTCCATGCCCGTCTACTAACATGTAGCGTAGGCTGAAATCTTGAGCCATTCGCACCATGGCGTCATAAATAGAAGAATCTCCATGTGGATGATATTTACCAATGACGTCTCCTACTATACGTGCACATTTTTTATGTGGTTTATCCGGAGTATACCCCGATTCGTACATCGAATAGATTATTCTTCTATGTACGGGCTTTAAGCCGTCTCTTAAATCTGGGAGAGTTCTTGCTGTTATGACACTTAAGGAGTAATTAATGAACGATTTTTCTATTTCGTCTACTATGTCGTTATGTTGAACTTTATCTCTTTGTGTATCTTCAACAATAGTTTCTAATTCTATTTCTTTGTTTTCTTCTTCCATTTTAAACCTCCTAAATATCTAAATCTTGGGCATATGGAGCCTTTTCTTCTATAAACTTTCGTCTAGGTTCAACCTCTTCTCCCATGATTTTACTGAATGCTGCATCGGCACTCATTGCATCTGCTACCGTAATTTTCTTTAATACACGAGTGTTGATATTCATAGTCGTTTCATCTAATTCATGAGGGTCCATTTCTCCAAGACCTTTCATTCTCGTTATTTCTTTTTTTGTATTTTCTGGGAGTTTACTCAAATATTCATTTTTTTCTTCTTCTGTTAATACGTATTTTATCGTTTTTCCGTGCTTTATACAAAAGAGTGGCGGTTGGGCCGCATATACGTGACCAGCTTCTACAATAGGTCTAAAAAATCTATAGAACAAAGTCAATAACAATACTCTGATATGGTCTCCGTCGACGTCGGCATCGGTCATGATGATGATTTTATCATATCTCAATTTGTTTAAATCGAATTCGTCGCCAATACCCGTCCCAAAAGCTGTAATTATAGTACGAATTTCGTCGTTGGAGAGGGCTTTATCTAATCGAGCTTTTTCGACGTTCAAAATTTTTCCCTTTAGAGGCAGAATCGCCTGGGTCATGCTATCACGACATTTTAGAGCAGAACCTCCTGCAGAGTCACCCTCGACAAGGAATATTTCACATATACTAGGATCTTTTTCTTTACAATCCTGCAATTTTCCACCAAAAGGTACGACATCTAAATCTCCTTTACGATGAGCTATTTCACGAGCCTTTTTAGCTGCTATTCTTGCACGAGCAGCCGTTAAACACTTATCTATTATCTCTTTAGCATCTGTCGGATTTTCCATTAAATATCTTTCAAACCCTGTACTAAAAACGTCATCTGCTATCTTTCTAACTTCGGCATTACCCAATTTAGTTTTGGTTTGTCCTTCAAATTGTGGGTCTGGATGCTTACAAGAGATTATCATCGTCAATCCTTCTCTTACATCATCTCCACTTAGAGGGTCGTCATTATCTTTTATCATTTTATTATTTTTAGCATAATTGTTGATAATTCTCGTCAATGCTCTTTTAACACCGTCTTCATGTGTTCCACCTTCATGGGTTTTGATGTTATTGGTGTAAGAATAAATGGATGGACTATAGGAATTGTTATATTGCATAGCAATTTCTATGGATATTCCGTCTTCTTCGCCTTCAAAATAAACGACATCTTCATGAATAGGAGTTTTAGTTTTGTTTAACAATCTAACGTATTCGATTATTCCTCCATTATAGATAAATTCGTCTCTTTTTAGTTCAGAACCTCTAGTATCCGAAAGGATAATTCTCAATCCCTTATTGAGGAATGCTATTTCTTGAAGTCTTTCATATAAAATGCTGTATTTATATTCTGTTGTTTCGGTAAAAATAGTATCATCTGGTTTAAATTTTACAGTTGTTCCAGTCCTGTTTTCATCGCATTTATCGATTACTTTCATAGGTTCAACTGGTTTACCGCCATTTTCAAATCTTTGGAAATGAACTTCTCCGTGTTGATAGACGTATACTTCAAGCCACTTCGATAAAGCGTTTACGACACTTGCACCTACACCGTGAAGTCCACCAGATACTTTGTATCCTCCTCCACCAAATTTTCCGCCAGCATGTAATACTGTGAATATCGTTTCTATCGTCGATAAACCTGTTTTAGCATTCATACCGGTCGGCATTCCACGACCATCGTCTTTTACAGTAATACTGTTATCTTTCTCGATTATCACTTCGATATCGTCACAATATCCTGCTAATGCTTCATCGACTGCATTATCTACAATCTCCCAAACTAGGTGATGTAATCCTCTCTCACTCGTAGAACCTATGTACATACCAGGTCTTTTTCTAACGGCTTCTAAACCTTCAAGAACTTGAATATCGCTATCTGTATATTCCTGTTTTGCTATTTCACTCATATTCTTTTTTCACCACTTTCTCATTTTTGACACTAAATACTGTACAATTATTGAGTATTTTAGTATTGATATTTTTTAAATCGGTCGTCGTTATAAATATTTGTAAATTTTTATTGAGCTTTTTCAAAATGTTGTTAATTTTTTTGCCGTCTAAACAGCTAAATAAATCGTCTAAAATTAGAATTGGATAAATACCTCTATCTTTGATAAAAAATTCGATTTCGGCCAATTTAAAGCACACTATGGCGTTTTTTTGTTCTCCCTCTGAACCGTAGTCTTTTAAATTATGTCCGGAAAGAGAAAATACGAAGTCGTCATGGTGAATTCCTATATTCGTTTTACCAATGATGATGTCTCTATCGAGATATGCTTTATATTTTGCCATAAGTTCATTTTTGGTTTTATTTTTGTAGACGCTAACATATGATACTTTTAGACCTTTTCTGCGGGTAATATCGTAGTTTATATCGTCATAATATTTATTGATATTCTCGATAAAATTCTGTCTATATGTACATATTTCTAGACCTAAATCAATAAGTTTTTCAGTTAAAATCCACAAATAGTCAGGACTAGCTAATTTATTCACATACATCAGCTTTAAAAAAGCATTTCTCTGTTTTAAGACTTTATTGTATTCATTTAACAAGTGTAAATAACCTATTTCTATTTGTGAAATCTCGATATTGATTAAATTTCTTCTTGCAGTAGGAGAATCTTTAATGACACTCGTATGCTCTGGTGTAAATAAAATGACATTTATCTTAGAAATATAGTTACTCAATTTGGCAATTTTATTATTATCAATTTTTACAATTTTTCCATTTTCTGAAAGTTTTAATTTATAATTATGATTTATCTTATCTCTTACGGTGCCTTCAATGCTCATAGAATTTTGATTTCTTTTTATTAGAACTTTATCTAAGGTTCCTCTAAAAGATTTTGTGATTGCCAAAACGTAGATAGCTTCAACTATATTTGTTTTGCCAGCTCCATTTTCTCCTATGATAATATTTTGTTTTTTGGAAAAATCTAAAGATAAAGACCAATAATTTCTAAAATTATAAAGTTTCAAGTTGATGATTTTCATAAATTGCCGCCTTTTAGCCCGAATAATAAATTTACTAGGTATGATTGACCCTCTATACCTAGTAATAATTATACCACAAAATCGGCTATTTTTAAAAGAAAAATCGTTTATTTTTAGTTATTTTTCCTCTTTTTTATCAGATTTTCTTCTGAGCATTATCGACTCCAATCTCGTAGCCCTCAAAACTTGATTATCTATTACTTTATTGGAAACGTTAACCTGTAGAGTTAAATTGTTTCTAAAACGGATAATGCTGTTTTCATCATAGGGACTATAAGATTCAAAATTGTATAAAGAAATCCACCCACAATCCGTGAGTCTAGGACTAGATGTTGGAAAAAATACTAAATTATTGAATTCTTCTATCAAAATAGGTGGTTTATGAGTTACACCTATCAATTCCATAGTTGCCTTTTTTCTGCCTTGATAGGAACTTCCATAATATGTACAGTTTTCAGAAATTATTTTATTAGCACTTTTATTTATTATGAATACTTCATCTTGTTCATAAATTTTAGACTTCTTTTTACTTATAGGAATTATAGCTAGAGTTTTGGTATTAATTCTATATTCATTGTTCATCGATTTTCACCTCGCTTTCTCTTGCGAACCCTTATACTACTAATCGATGTCTAAATTTGTCGTTTTATAGTGGAAAACTACAGTTTTTTCCACTTTTTTGACGAAATCATTTTTTTCCAAAAAAAAATAATGACTTTTTGCCATTATTTAATAAGTCTTAATCGGTAAAATCAATTGAATCAGAGTTTCATCTTTTGCCGATTTTAGAACAATAGGTTTGATTTCACTATTGAGTAATACTATCAATTCGGTGTCGTCTATAGTTTTTAAGGCATCCATCATGTATTTTGCGCTGAAAGATATTCCGACGTTTTCACTTTCATTTTTTTCGATAGCTATAGTTTCTTCTGTTCTTCCTATTTCGGATGCAAAAGAAGATATGACTAATTCATTCGTCTTCGTTTCCATTTTAACTATGTTTTTCTCTTTGTTTTGAGTAAGCAGAGAAGCACGGTCGACTGCACTATAGAAATCGATATAATTAGTATTAAATATGATACTAAAGTTGTCTGGAATTAAATTATTGGTATTCGGATAGGTACCGGATAGTAAATTAGATTGGAAAGTAATATTCTTATATATAAACAATATTTTATTAGAAAATATGTGCATTTCGACGATTTCATCATCATTTATGATTTTGTCCAACTCACTTATATTACTTCCTGGTATCGTAATATTTATTTCATCTTTAATAAATTCATTTAGAGATATCGTTTTTTTAGCTAATCTATATGAATCAGTTGCAGTTACTTCCATTATGTTACCCTGTAATTTGAAATTTATTCCTGTTAGTAAAGGTCTAGATTCTTGTGTACTTATTGCAAAGACGGTTTGTTTTATTATGGTTTTAAATAAATTACCTTTAATTTTAATAGGATCTTTTTGGTATTCCAATTTTATCTGTGGATAATCTTCTACTTTTAAACAGTTCAAACTGAATTGGCTAGTTTTAGCCTTTATCATCACTTTTAGTCCGTCGATTACTTCGATATCTATGTTGTCATCAGGCAACTTTCTTATTATTTCATTTATATATTTGCTTTGGATTACTATGCTACCTTCAAGAGCAACTTGTTTTATTTTTTCCCTTGGAATAAAGCTCTTAATCGTCAAATCGGTATCGCTTGCCGTCAAATAGAGTCCTTCTTTATTGAGTTCAAATTTTATACCGTTTAATACAGGGATGACGTTTTTAATCGATATAGCTTTTGTAACGTTGTTTAGATTTTCTAATAAAATATTTTTTTCAATTGTAAATTTCATTTTTTTCCTTCTTTCTCATTTATAATATTTATTGATATTGTTATGCATTGTGGAAATTGTGGAAAAGTTTATTTTAATCCACAAATACATGGAATTGATTGTTTAAATTACCTGTGTAAAACTGATACATTTTCAACAATATTAACCGATGTTATTTTTAATTTCTTTGATAATCTCTTTTAATTGATTATTGACTTTTAAATCCTTTTCTATTTTATCACAAGCGTGCATTATTGTCGAATGATCTCGATTACCAAATTCTAGACCGATTTTGGGAAAAGATTCGTCTGTGTACGTTCTACAAAGATAGATTGCAACTTGTCTTGGATAATTGATATTTGCAGTTCTCTTTTTGCTTTTTAAATCTTCTATAGTTATTTTATAGTAGTCTGCTACTGCTTTTTGAATTTTGGCTATATTGGAGTCCATGTATACCGAACTTTTGAGGTAATCTCTTAAAGCTTCATTGGCAAATTCTAAATCTATTTTATGGGGACCCATGATAGCTGCGTATGCATAAAGTCTCGTCACTGCTCCTTCGATGTGCCTTACATCATTTTCGCTATTAGAAGCGATATATTCTATTACATCTTCATCCACTAAAGAAGCGACAGCGTATCCCGACATTTTATTTTTGGCTATTCGTTTTTTCAATTCGATATCGGGAGGATATATATTAACCGTAAGTCCCCAGCTAAATCTGGTGCGAAGTCTTTCTTCTAAAAGTTTTAAGTCATCCGGACTTCTATCAGAACTTATAATGATTTGCTTATTCATATCGTATAAACTATTGAAAGTGTGAAAAAATTCTTGTTGGGTCTTTTCTGCTTTTTGAAGAAATTGAATATCATCTATCATGAGGACATCTATTCCTCGATACTTTTCTTTAAAAGCTTGTACATAGCTGCCGTCCTTATTCATATTTAAGGAAGTGAAATCTGAAATAAATTTATCGCTTGTCACATAGAGAACTTTTTTAGATGAAGTTTTTTTTATGTAATTTCCTATGGCGTGCATGAGATGAGTCTTTCCAAGACCGCTTTTTCCGTGAATAAAGAACGGATTATAGAGCTTTCCAGGTTGTTCTGCTACAGATAGTGCAGCCGTGTGTGCTAATCTGTTCGAATCTCCCACTATGAAATTGTCAAAAGTATAACGTTCTATTAGATTACTTTCTATTGTCTGTGTATAAGTAGGTCTCTTTTCAACAGGAGGGGAAGAACTTTCTATTATTTTTTCTTTTTCATCTATTTTATTTATGTCTTCTTCGAGAATGAATTCTATATTGCAGTTTTTACCAAGTATCGATTCCATGAGTTCTTCGATAGTTTCTAAATATCTTTTAATCAAGGCGTCTTTGATAAATTGGGAATTAGTTACTATAGTGACGATTTTGATAGATTTGTTATTTTCAACAGCATCGTCAATTTTATAAATTTTACAGTATTTAAACCAGGAGTTTATAGAAACGGTGGAAATCCTATTTTTTAGTAAGCCGATAAAATTTTGCCATATTAAAGTGTTTTCCTCGTTCATAAACCTCACCCCGGTCCCTTATAAAACAATTGTAACTTAAATGCAAAAAAAGATAAAGATATTTTTGCAAAAAAATAATTTTCAACAAACTTTATCCACAAGAATTGTCGAAAAATGTCGAACTCAATTCTTTTATTTATTTGGCATTAAATATTTTTTCCACAGTTTCCACAATTTTGGATAATCAACATTGTTTATAAGTTATCAACACGGTGTGGAAATATTGTGGAAAATTTTGTTGAAAACTTTAAATCCTATTTGCTTGACTTTTCTCGTATCATTATAATATAATACTCTTGAATTTTAGATGTGGAGGTGCAGAAAATGAAGAGAACTTATCAACCAAATAATCGTAAAAAAAGTAAGAAACACGGTTTCTTTGCTAGAAAAGAAAGCAATATTTTAAAATCTAGAAGAAGAAAAGGTCGTAAAGTATTGTGTAAGTAAGCCACGGATTAAAGTGGTTTTTATTCTATAGGAAGGAAATGAACGTCATGAAGAGAAATGAAATGATAAAAAAGAAAGAAAGATTT